>CAXBPM010000010.1:0-23220 GCA_963977345.1 uncultured Roseivirga sp. | reverse complement strand
TCGATTTTCTTCGTTCTGATTTGAATCCAAGTAAAATCCGAGTGCTTGAAATTGGTTTCGGTACTGGCTTAAACGCTATTCTTACTTCCGAATGGGCGGCAGCGCATCAGGTGAAAGTTGACTACACCACCTTAGAACCTTTCCCTTTAAAAAGTGAAGTGTATGAAGCGCTGAATTATCACGAATTTTTTGAAGATAAAACTGCGAAGGAGCGTTTTTTAGAACTCCATAATGCCGCTTGGGAAAAGGAGTTTCAGCAAAATGAATTTTTCACCCTGCTTAAAACGGAATCCAAACTTCAAGATTTTATAGCTGATTCACTTTTTGATATCGTCTTTTTCGATGCCTTTGCACCAAGCAAACAATCCGAAATGTGGGATTTGGAGGTAATCGAAAAAACAGTAGGTCTACTCGATACCAATGGGGCTTTTGTTACCTATTGTGCCAAAGGTCAACTGAAAAGAGATTTAAAGGCAGTTGGGCTAACCGTTGAAACTCTTCCTGGCCCTCCAGGTAAAAAGGAAATGGTAAGAGGAGTGAACCGTTAGGTATTGTCTGGCTTTAAATTTGTGTTCAAGTCCCTGTTACATTTTGATAAATTGTATATTTAGACAGTTTCTAACTCCTTATGATGAAAGCAAGCTCGTATAAACTACTCAGTTATAATCTTTTTGTTGTCCTATTTTTATTCGTAGGGTGCAAATCTGCTGAAAAAAAAGATTCAATTGAATTTACAGTGAAAGAGGCACGAGAATTTTCTTTGAATACAGAAGGAGTAAAGGAGGTTGCTCCTTCTAATATGATCAAAGATGCAATTAGACTTAAAGGAGAGATTGAGTCCATAAAAGGTGCTTCCGATCGTGGAAATACCTATGTTTTTAGAGTCGATGAAATTGTAAGATACGGAGCCACTTTTGCCACCGTTGCTCCTGGGATTGGAGATAAAATCAGCCTCGAAACCCCTGCAAATGTTCAATTTAGTAAAGGTGACAAAGTGTTAATAGACGTTTTGACCCCAATTACTAAATCAAAAGAAATACTTAGTGCTACAATGGTTCAAAACTAAGAAGCCATGAGAAATCTCTGGAAAGCAGGAGTCCTAGCGGTTGTATTTTCCTTACTCGCCTTTTTCATTTTTAAAAGTGACGATCAGTGGTATACTGAGGAGTATAATCGATCGATTGTATTTGAGGCTATTCCTGATTCATTGAAAATTGAGGAGAATGAGGCTGAGTTTGAGAATCCAATCAAACGACTTCAGTATGAGTATGAGATGCTTGCTAACCCTACTACGGGTAAAATACCAACTGGGATAAGAGAAAAGGAACTCCGTTTTGCTAAAGCGCAGAAGCGTATTTCAGATTTGAATATTCGCATGCAAGCCAGTGGTACAAGTCAAACTGAGGCTTCTGCTTTTGTGAGTAGAGGCCCTTTTAATATTGGAGGAAGAACCCGTGCACTGGGGATAGATATTTCGAATGAAGATGTGATTTTAGCAGGAGGTGTTTCTGGTGGCGTTTGGCGATCTGCGGATGCTGGCCAAACTTGGGCAAGAACTACTTCTGTAATGCAATTACCTGCTGTTTCGGCATTGGTGCAAGATCAACGTACTGGAAATACAGATACTTGGTTTTACTCCGCAGGTGAGTTCTTTGGTAACTCTGCCTCAGCCACTGGAGCATTCTATCTTGGGGATGGGATTTTCAAATCTACTGATGGAGGGCTATCATGGTCGGTAATCCCCACAACTACTCAAAGCGATAATACAGACTTAGGTGATTTTGGTTTGGTGGGTGAAATAATAATTGATAATTCTAATGCCGATACGCGCGAAATGTATGCGGCTAGGCTTGGTAATATTATAAGAACCACTGATGATTTTGCTACTTATACCACTGTACTCGGGGCTAATAATACAGGTTTTTCTTATAGTGATGTTGCGGTTTCGAGTACTGGAGTTTTAATAGCAACAATAGCCAATAATGTAAATAATGGGCAAAATGCACAGGAAGGGATTTACAAGTCTGATGACGGTTTAACTTGGGTTAATATTAACCCACCATCTGGTTTACCAAGTTCATATGAAAGAATTGAAGTGGCATTTGACCCTCAGAATGAAGATGTTTATTACGCTGTAGGAACTAGTTTTATTCTAAAGCACACCATTAGTACTGGCGAATGGGTTACCCTCACGGGTAATTTGGGTATTTCTACAGACTCTGGGCAGGGGCACAATACTCAAGGAGGCTATAACCTCGTAATGAAAGTTCACCCTTCAAATTCGAATACGATGTTTGTTGGAGGAACCAACCTTTTGCGTAGCGCTTCAGCCTTTACCCTCAGTTCTGACAGGGTGAATATTGGAGGATATCGAGAGGATAATAACACGAGCAATTTCCCCAAATACAACAACCATCATCCAGATATTCATGCCTTGGTATTTTATCCCTCAGACCCGAATAAAATGCTTTCGGGATCTGATGGTGGAGTTCACCTGACACTTGATAATACAGTTACTGGCACGAACAGCCCTGTGACTTGGCAGTCTTTGAACAATGGTTATCTCACTACACAAGTTTATGCTATCGACTATTATAGATTTAATAGAGGTGATGAACTTTTGATTGCTGGAATGCAGGACAATGGTACTTGGGGCGCGAACGAGAATGTATCAAACACTGACTGGGTTGAGATTTTTGGAGGGGACGGTTCGTTTAATGCCATCACTTATAATTCACTGTATGTTTCTGCACAAGAAGGTCAACTGAGAAGGTTTGAAGTGAATACAGTAAGTAATAGTTATGAATTTAAAGGAGATATTTCTCCAAGTACAGATGACGCTGACTTTTTGTTTGTCAACCCGTTTATTTATGATCCAGTCAATCAAGATCGAATGTATGTTGGAGCGAAAGGCAGAGTGTTTTACACCAATGATATTCGCGAAAACCCTGGGGTTGGAGAATGGATTGAAATCTCAATGGGGCCCGCAAGAGCAAGTGATTTTGTGTCTGCCCTGACTGCTTCTATTGAACCAGAAGGAGTGCTTTATTTCGGGACACGAAACGGGAAAGTGTTTAAAGTCACTGATGTGAACTCCGACATTTCTGTTGTGGAGGTTACGGGAAGTAATATGTCTAGCGGAACTATCACAAGTTTAACTGTTGATCCAGCGGATGCCAATCGAGTATTCGCAACTTTTGGAAACTACGGAATTATTAGTGTTTGGATGACTGATGATGGGGGCCAGACATGGAATTCGATTTCAGGAAATTTAGAAGAAAATAGAGATGGATCAGGCAGCGGCCCATCCGTACGCTATATCGAAATGTTACCAAATGGGGCCTCTCCGATTTACTTTTTAGGAACATCTTTGGGGCTATATAAGACCTCTGCTTTAGATGGTGATAACACTGTTTGGACACAGGAAGGATCTGATATTATAGGTAACTCCATTGTGAGCATGATTAAGGTTCGTCCTGTAGAGGGTCAGGTAGTAGCCGCTACTCATGGGAATGGTGTTTTTCAGGCCAGTTACGATGTGGCTTTTACTCCGAATATTAACTATTCAATCGATTACACAACCCAGGAAGCGACCCTCAGAGGGCCTGTGTCATTTACAACAGGGGCTGGATTTACTTATCAGTGGATTAAAGACGATCAAGATATTTCAGGGGCAACTAGTTCAGAATTATTGGCTTCGGAACCAGGTGTATATAAACTGAGGGTTACGGATCAATTGGGGCCAGTGGAGGTCTCCAATACCATCAATCTACAATTTGATAGAACAGCACCCGTATTAAACTCTATTGTGAGGTTGAATCCAACGCAGGAACAAGTTGAGGCTACTGATGTTAGTTTTCAGCTTACTTTTGATGAACCAGTTCAAGGGTTAACCACTACTTCATTCGAACTGGCTGGAACAGCATCGGGTAGCATTGCATCAGTTTCGTCTGTTTCCAATACCGTATTCAATGTTCAGGTCGGTAATATTAACGGGACGGGCTTACTGGATTTAAATATTAAATCAACATCAGGAATTACTGACCTCTTCCAGAATGCTTTTACTGGATCAATATTGAGTGAAGAAACTTATACCATTCAAGATTTAACAGGTCCTAGGGCGAGTGTTTCAAGGTCACAACCCACTTCTGAAGAAACGAACAGAACCGAAGTGGTTTTTGCCGTTGTTTTTAATGAGCCTGTTAAAAATGTAGGAATAGAAGACTTTGAGTTGTCTTCCGCATCTATTTCGGCCAATATTGATCGTGTGACGTCTAGCTCAACTTCCAGTTACTTGATCTTTGTTAATGGCTACTCCACAGATGGGTTGGTGAATCTGGATTTCAAATCTAGCACTGACATACAAGATGTGACTGATAATGCTTTTGACACCAATCTTATTTCTGAAGAAAGTTATACGATTAATTCAGCATTGGCACCAACGGCTACGATTAAGCGCAATGCGCCAACGGTATCATCAATCAATCGCGCTGATGTATTGTTTGTGATTGAGTTCTCTGAAGATGTAACGAATGTTGATATTTCAGATTTTCAATTGAGTTCGGGGAGTATTCAGGCCACGATAGCAGAAATTACTGCGGATTCTCCAAGTAAATATTTCATAAAGGTGAATGGGTTTTCAACCGAAGGTCTAATCGATCTGGACTTTGTTAATGCTACTGGAATTGAAAATAATGAGGGGAACATCTTTGTTGGGGGTGTTACGGAAGAAGAAACCTATACAGTTGATTTTTCGGCAGGGCCAAGTGCCAGCATTGCTAGAAAATCCCCCTTAATGGAAAATACTAACCTCACGGAAGTAACCTTTGAAATTACCTTTTCAGAAGGAGTAACGAATGTGGATTTAGGCGACTTCGAGCTCTCATCAACTTCAGTGAATGCAGTAATTCAAGGTGTGTTTTCAAGTTCTTCAAACACTAGTTATTTGGTGGTTGTAGAAGAAATAGAATCTGATGGGTTGGTCGATCTAGATATTAAACCTTCTCATAATATTGAAAACGCTGAAGGGAATCGATTTAACGGGAGCTTTACTTTGGACGAAACGTACATTATTGAAAATATTATTACAGCGATTGATGACCCGTTGATGAATGACTTGACTATCAGGGTAGAGGAGAATCCTTCTTCCGGTGTTTTTAGAGTTAGATTGAATGCCGATATTCCTTTAGGTTTAAATTATACAATTATCGACAGCCAGGGGGCTGAAATTTTAAAAGGGAAAGAGGCCATCTATTTCATGGATAATGTAATACCGTTTGATTTGAGTGCTGTAACAAACGGTGTTTATATACTAAGAATAGAAACCCAATACGGTTTTGTTAACGCAAAACTCTTGAAACAAGAATAGAATATGTCTTTAATCTTCGTCTGAAACCCGTTTAGTGGGATCTATATTATCTGGAGAAAAATAACAATCCAATAGTATGCCTAAAAACGTAGATAAAAGCAGAAGTACCTTAAACTACACTTATATGAATAAGATTAGATTGCGAAACTTGGGAGTTGTTGGAGCATTTTTGGTGCTGTTTTTAATATACTTCGAGTATCAATCATCAAGATTATTCAATGTAAGCGCTGACCCTCAGTTCACCTTAGTAGCACAAAGTGAAAACGAAACAGAAGAGGCTAAATCAGAAAACCCGCAAAAAAGACTGGAGTATGAGATGGATATGTTGAAGGATCCATCAACGGGAAAGATTCCATTTGACATTCGTCATAAAGAGTTGTCGTTTGTCCGAGAGTTAAATCAAAACGAAAGAAATAATATAAGGTCTTCTGCTGCCGGTATTTCGCAAACCAACGCATCTCCTTTTGTGAATTTTGGACCCTTCAATATTGGAGGTAGAACCAGAACTCTCGCCATTGACGTAACAGATGAGAACATTCTTTTGGCTGGCGGAGTTTCAGGTGGAGTGTGGAGGACTACAAATCAAGGCACTTCTTGGACACGTACCACAAGTTTTGATCAGTTGCCATCGGTGACAACAATTGTTCAGGACAAAAGAACTGGAAAAACTGCTAACTGGTATTACGCAACTGGAGAAAATATAGGTAACTCTGTTTCTGAAACGGGTGCTTTCTATTTGGGTGATGGAATTTATAAGTCTACTAACAGAGGTGTTTCATGGAGCTTAATTTCAGGAACAGCAGTCAATTCCGTTACTAACATAGGGAAGTTTAGTTTGGTGAATAAGATTGCCATTGACTATTCAAACCAGACAGAAACAGAAATATATGTAGCAGGACTTAGTAAGATATATAGAACTGTAAACGATTTTCAGAGTGTAACCACTGTTTTAGGACTTCCAAATACGGGAGTAGGAAACTCAGCAGATATTGCGATAGCCAGTGATGGAACTATAATCGCCAGTATCCCTAATAGATCGAGTAATGGATCAAATCCAGAAGAGGGAATCTTCATTTCTTCTGATGGGCTTAGTTGGACATCCATAGCATTGCCTACAGGTTGGCCATCAACTTTTAGAAGAGTAGAGCTGACATTTGACCCTCAGGATGCAAATTTCTTTTACGCACTTGGAGAAACATTCTTCTATAAGTACAATAGGAGTACTTCTACATGGACTACGCTGACCAACAATATTAATGTAAATAGTGAGTCAGTTCTTGGGTTTGATGGCCAAGGAGGATATAATTTGGAAGTGGCAGTTCATCCAGGGAATCAGAACACCGTATTTATTGGAGGAACGAACCTTTTAAGGTCACCAAACGGTTTTTCTTCGGAAACTGATAGAAAACAAATTGGAGGGTATGATGGAGGCGGAACTCCTAAGCCTTATCAAAATCATCACCCAGACATCCATAGTCTTTCTTTTTTCCCTTCAGACCCAAATAAAATGCTTTCTGGTTCCGATGGAGGTGTCCACTTAACTAATGATAATGCGGTCAGCACTGTGGTTTGGCGGTCACTCAATAACGGCTATGTCACCTCACAGTTCTTTGCGGTGGACCTTGTTCGTGGCGATCGTGGGGATAATCAAATTATGGGCGGAATGCAGGATAATGGAACATGGGCACTCTTTCAAAATGACCCCTTACGTGCTTGGTCTCAGGTTTTTAGTGGGGATGGAGCGTATTCAGCAATTAGTTACAATGCACTTTACCCCTCTGCTCAATTGGGGCAAATTGGTCGCTTAGAACTTGTTGGTAATACCTACCAGAGTTCAAATAATATATCACCAACCGATGACCAGGATGAATTCCTTTTCATTAATCCATTTGTGGTAGATAGAGTCAATCAAGATCGTATGTATGTAGCCGCAAAAGGGAAAATATACTATACCTATGATGTCAGAGAAAATCCTGGAAAGGGAGAATGGCAACAAATTAGTGGTAGTGGTATTACCAGTCAACCTGTAGCAGCATTGGCCACTTCGGTTCAGCCAGAAGGGGTGCTTTATTTTGGAACTACCACAGGAAGACTTCAGAAAATAGCCAACACAAAGGAAATCACTTCGGTAGAAAATATATCGGCAAGTAATTTACCTCAAGGCGCTTCGGTAACCAGTATAGCAGTTGATCCAAGAGATGCCAACCGTGTATTCGTGACCTTTGGAAATTATGGAGTGATTAGTATTTGGATGTCGGATGACGGAGGAGGAACCTGGACTTCCATCGCTGGTAATTTGGAAGAGAATGCCAATGGAAGTGGAAACGGCCCATCTGTTCGGTCTATTGAGATCTTGCCAAACGGAGCTTCTGGAGAAAAAGTGTTTGTGGGTACTTCTACTGGCTTATATATGACCAGTAGTTTAAATGGAACCAGTACAGTATGGACACAGCAAGCTCCAAGCATTATTGGTAATAGCGTAGTGAATATGGTGAAAGTTAGACCTGTTGATGGTAAAGTCATTGCCGCAACGCATGGCAGCGGGGTGTTTGTGGGTTATTATGATACAGGCTTTAATCCAGAAATTAATTACTCCATGACGGGAGAAAGCAGTGCGGTTTTACGCGCTAACCAATCCTTTAATACGGGGCAGGGTTTTGCATTCAAGTGGTTTAAAGACGGTACAGTAATTTCTGGACAAACCGCTGATGAGCTTATAGTGAATTCTTCAGGTACTTATAAATGTGAAGTAACAGATCAGTTAGGTCCTGTTGCCTTTACAAACGAGGTGACTTTCAATTTTGACGTGGTTGCAGGAATTGATGATCCAATTCAAGTTAATGCTCAGGTAAGTCCAAATCCATCTAACGGAGTCTTCAATGTGAATTTGGATGGAGCATATGCGACTGGTTTTGAATATTCTATTGTGAATAGCAATGGTAATCAAGTAATCACTGGCAATAAAGAGTTTTACAATACAGAAGAGCGATTCCAAGTGAATTTGAGTACAATTCCTGACGGTCTGTATATCCTAAATGTCAATAATGATAAACGCAGGGATGTAATTAAGCTATTGAAGCAATCAAATTAAGAAGAGAGCTTAAAGAGAATATTGAAACGGCTGTGATTGAGAAATTACAGCCGTTTTTTTATGTTTTAGAACGAATAGATTTTGTGATGTGTAATGCAGAAATCGAGCGGAATGTCATACGACTCTGAGTAGGGGATATGATCCAGTGGAGGCGTAATGGCCAATCCTACCTTGATTAGTTTATCCCCGGCTTGCGCGAGGAACTTGTCGTAATAACCACCGCCATAGCCAATTCTAAACCCTTTTCTGTCAAAGCTAATGAGTGGGACAAACACCACATCTAGGTTATTAATATTGAAGAGCTCTTCGCCTCTGGGTTCGGTCACCCCGAAATTGCCGACCATAAGTTTGGTTGTGGAGTTGTAGGCAATATGTTCAAGGGTCTTTGTTTTAGTATTTACCCTAGGTAGCACAACTTGATGTTCTGATGTTCCAGTCAGTTTTTTAAAAAGTGGTGTGGTGATTACTTCTCGCATCTTAGTGAGCGGGAGGTAGAGATGAATGTTTTTAAACTGGCGTTCTGTAATGAGCTTGAATGCTTGCTCGCAAACCAATGCCGATCGAAGTGTGTGCTCTTCATGCGTAAGTGTTTTACGCTTCTCTAAGAACGTTTCTCTGAGCACCTTTTTAGTCATGGGCTGCAATCAAGTGAAACTGGTAGTCGAAGGCGTCTAAGTTGTCTAGACAGTTCTGAATAAAAGCAGGGTCGCTAAGGTAGAAGTTTAAGAAGTTGTCTTTTCGTTCTTGAGGGCTTCCACCTGGAAACAAGCTTTCCTTAATGGCTGAAATACGATTCACCAAAACATCGTGATTTCGCTTTTCTGCCTTCATTAATTTCTTCTCAATCTTTTCAATTGAATTTTCTGCCCTTTTTTGCTCAGCGGCTACTAACTTTTCGAGCGTGACGTCTATTGGTTTGGCAACCTTTGAAATCTCACTAAAAATGGATTTCAACTGATCCAACTCTTGGTTTAAGGTCAATTGATTCATTGTATTCTCTTTTACTTTCTCCTGAATCAAGGTTTCTTCTGGTTTGAAGATGTCTTCGAAACTCAGCTTCGACTTCTCAACTTTACGCTGAATGTTAGGGGTAACCACACCGGCAAAATTTCGTGGCATCAGCATTGGGAAAGGCGTTTCGAAATGCGTGAAAACTTCTTTCAATTGAAGCCAATAGACTAATTCTGATGGGCCTCCTACATATGCCAAATTCGGTAAAATCATTTCCTGATATAGTGGTCTTAAAACCACATTTGGACTAAAGCGTTCAGGGTGATTTTCTATTTCTGCTTGTAATTCGCTTTCTGAAAAACGGATCTCTGTATCAAGGACATGAAACTCACCATCTTCCTTTACAATGCGTGAGCGTACGTTTCCTTTTAAATAGAAAAAGTTGATCTCTCTTGGAAACACCTGCGTTTTATAACCTGCTTTATCCAGTTGGGCCGAAGTTTCGGTAACAAGGTCATTAGCCGAATGCTTGAAGATGTCGTCAAACATTACAGGCTTGAGTATATTTTTAAGCTCAGCATTGTCTGCGTCTACCACGACTAAACCTTCATTGCCAAAAAGTGCATTTACATAATGTCTTCCTGCTTCTGCTAGGGTGTTTTTCTTTAAATAAGCTTCTTTGAAAAAATCAGGGAGACTAATGATCTCATCAAAAATCGGTTTGAGTGATTTTGGGTCAAATCGCCCAACAGCTCCTGTTTGATCAGTTTTCCAACTAAACTTCTTGCCATTAAAACGGAAGTAGCTGATCTCTTCAAAGTCATGGTCTTCGGAAGCCATCCAATAGACAGGCACGAAATCGTAATCTGGGTATTGCTTCTTCAACGCTTTACAAGCGTTGATTACCGTCACTATTTTATAAATGAAATAAAGCGGGCCCGTAAATATGTTTAACTGATGACCCGTAGTTACCGTAAAAGTGGTTCCAGCTTTTAGAAGTTCTATGTTCTTTGCTGTGGCATCGCTTAACTCAAAACCATCGTATTGTTTTTGCAACACTCCCGATAGAACCACTCTGTTTTCATTACTGAAGTGTTTTTCTTCAATCTGAAGCTTGAAGTTTTCAATGTTTGGCAAACGATTGTAGAAGCCGGTTAAGGCTTCTTTTCCTTCTATGTAATCCAGAAATGACCTTGAAAAGCTGTTCGTTTTATTGAATGGTATTTTGCTCAATAGTACTTGTGATAGTTCCGAAACAGCCATAGTCGTTTGTTACAAAGGGTTTTGATTGTTAGATCAGCCTTGACAGCAATTCAATCTAATGCAGCATAAACATGAAAAGTGCTTAAACTGGTTCACCATAAAGATCAAATTCTGTAGCATCTGTGATTTTAATATTCGCGAAATCGCCAATTCTTAAGTGATGTTTTTTAGCATCGATAATTACTTCGTTATCTACTTCTGGCGAATCGTGTTCCGTTCTTCCGTAGTAGTTTCCGCTTTCTTTTCTATCGATTAGCGTTTTGAAGGTCTTGCCAATTTTCTCTTGGTTGATTTCGTTAGAAATTTCTTCCTGTATGCCCATTACGATATTCGCCCTTTCTTGTTTCACTTCATTAGGCACATCGTCAACATAAGAGTAGGCATGCGTGTTTTCTTCATGCGAATAATTGAAAATACCCAATCGATCGAAACGCATTTTCTTCACGAAGTCAACCATGTCATTGAAATCTTCTTCTGTTTCGCCCGGGTGACCAGCAATCAAAGTGGTTCGAATAGCGATACCTGGAACTTTAGCCCTGATTTCTTCGATCAGCGCTTCAGTTTTTTCACGGGTAGTCCCTCTACGCATCAATTTCAGCATTTTGGTAGAACCGTGCTGAAGTGGGATGTCTATGTAACTACAAATGTTATCGCGTTCTGCCATTACTTTTAGTGCGTCCATTGGGAAACCAGTAGGGAAGGCGTAGTGCAAACGAATCCATTCAATGCCTTCAACATCAGAAAGACGTTCAAGTAATTCGCCAAGATTTCGTTTTTTGTAGATATCTAATCCGTAGTAAGTGGAATCTTGAGCAATAAGCAGCAATTCTTTTGTGCCGTTTCTGGCCAAATTTTTTGCTTCTAAAACCAATTCTTCGATTGGGCGAGACTTATGTCCACCACGCATCAAAGGAATGGCACAGAAGGAGCAGGGTCTGTCGCAGCCTTCCGATATTTTTAAATAAGCATAATGGTTGGAGGTGGTGATAATACGTTCTCCCACCAATTCGTGCTTGTAATCTGCTTTAAATTTTTTGAGAAGCGCAGGGAGCTCCATAGTGCCAAAGAAAGCGTCCACCTGAGGGATTTCAGCTTCAAGATCATCTTTATAGCGCTGAGAAAGGCAGCCTGTTACGTAAAGCTTTTCAATTTCACCATCGTCTTTGGCATCTGCATAACGCAAAATGGTATCGATGGACTCTTGTTTAGCATTATCGATAAAGCCGCAAGTGTTTATGATAACAATGTTGGCATTGTCTTTTTTAGACTCGTGAGTTGTTTTGATTCCGTTGCCTCTCAATTGAGTAAGCATCACTTCTGAATCCACTAAGTTTTTTGAGCAACCTAGCGTTACAATGTTCACCTTGTCTTTCTTCAGTCCCTTCGTTTTCATTCCTTATTGCATTAATGCGCAAAGGTAATGAATTCTAAAGGCTTGGTAATTTATTTTCTCTTCTTCCTAAAGGTAATTGGAACAACTTCGTCAGTTGGCATTCCAATTTGGTAAAGCTCCCAGTCAGGATCGTATTTAGCAAGTATTTCACGAATGCAGTCTACTCTGTCTCCGCTTGGGTTTTCACAGTCGGCCCAATGGAAAACTTCGACTCTGTAATTGTAGGATTTTTTCTGACCGTTGATTCTTACTTCGACTTCAATGTCTTGTTCTCCAGTGATTTGAGGAATGTTAATGGCTATAGCTCCCATGATCTATGTACGTTAATGAACAAATGTTTTCTATCCGCTTATATTTTAACAAGGGTAGTGCCAAGAAGTTAAGTATTTTACAATCATATAGTTATGTTTTTCATCTTTGCATTAGTGCTCGAAATAGTTCAGTTAAACGTTCGTGAACGTTCATGTTTTGACATTACTCAAAAAACAAATGAAGCGATCCCTTTTCCTTGTTATTGTAGATAACGGGCTCTAGGTGAAATGCTTTTTTGATATTTTCTGTATTCAGTACTTCGTGTTTGGTGCCGCTTGCGATGAGTTTTCCATCCTGAATTAAGTGAATAACATCACCAAACTGGGCTGCTAAATTGAGGTCATGCACCACGCCCACCACAACTAAGTCCTTTTCCTTCAATAGTTCTCTCAGTTTGTGCATAAACTGAAACTGATAATGAATGTCCAGAAAGGTGAGGGGTTCGTCCAAGAGCAAATACCGCCCTTGGTTAGGGATAGGATTCCAAATTTGAGTAAGCACCCGAGCGAAATGGACCCGCTGACGTTCGCCACCGCTTAGTGTGAGGTAATCTCGTTCGGCCATGTACATTACATCAAAAAACTCCAAAGCAGCTTCGCAGGCATCTCTATCTATTTGTCGCGGAGCATCGGTAAAATGAGGGTAGCGTCCCATCATGACCACTTCCCATACCTTCAAGGGAAAGGCCAAATCAATATTTTGAGAAAGGACTGCCCTCATTTGCGCCAGCTTTTTATCGCTGAGCGCTTTACTGTCAACTTGGTTATAGCTAACGGTCCCTTGATAATCCGTGAGCTGCCGACTGATTACCTTCATCAAAGTGGATTTTCCAGCGCCATTCGGCCCAATGATTAGATTGAGTTTTCCAGCTTCAAACTGAACTGATACATTGTCGAGCAGTACTTTCTCTCCAATTTTAAATGTGATTTCTTTCGCTTCGAGCATAATCAGAAATAGTATTGTTTTTTTCTAAGGAGAATGATGAATACTGGTACACCTACCAATGAAGTGACGATTCCGATGGGCAGTTCCGCTGGAGCTAATAACAAGCGTGAAGCTAAATCGGCTAGGCTGAGGAGAATTCCACCCATGAAGGCACTTCCCAATAAGAGAAATCGGTTATCGGAACCTTTCATTAAACGAAGGAGGTGAGGTACCACCAAACCCACAAAGCCAATTACCCCCGTAAACGAAGTGGCTACAGCTACCAAAAGTACATTCAAGGCAATTACTCCAATTTGTAATTTCTTCAAATTGACACCGAGGAAAATAGCTTCGTCTTCGCCCATCATTAAAGCATTCAATTGCTTTGCATACCTCAAGGCAAAGAATAAACAAACGACCATGATTGTGCCTACAATAGAAACAGAAACCCAGTTGGCGCCTGAAAGTGTCCCGAGGTTCCAGAAAATAATGGATCGGGCTTGCGGGTCGCGAGCCAAGTAGGAGAGGAAGCCCACACCGCTCAAAAACAGTGCGTTAATCGCAATTCCTGTAAGCAATAATGCCACTACTGAACTTTTGCCTGTCGATCGATTTTGTGACAAAAGGAAAACGGCTACAGTGGAAAGTGTCCCTCCAATACAAGCTGCAATCGGCAAAGTCCATTCACCTGCATGAACTTTGATAACTGAACCTAAAACGAAGTATAATGAAGCTCCAAAAGCCGCTCCGCTGGAAGTGCCAATTAATCCCGGCTCCACAATTGGATTTCGGAACAAGGCCTGCATCAATACTCCAGCGATGGCAAGACTGGCGCCTACAAAAACCCCCATTAATGCACGCGGAAGCCTGATTTGCATGAAGATTCTTTCGTTGAGGTTCATGGCTTCTCCACTCAACAGTTTAGTGAATGAAGCTTGAATTTCTGTCCACGAAATATTAATGGCACCCAGTTTCATAGAAAAGAAAAAGGTAATAAGAAGTACAACTCCAAGAATGGGGAACCAAGCTTTGTATTGATTATTGAACTTGCTCATTCCTATGAATTAGTTCTTGAAGTTTGAGAATCACTTCGCCTGTACGCGGGCCGAAGTACACCATGTCGTGCTCCTCAACTCTATAAATGCGATTGTTCTTGGCGGCATTAGTTGTACTTACTCCAGGTAAGGACTTTAATTGTTCTTCAGTGCCTAATCGATCGTAGCCAAAGTCAGTGAGTAGAATAACATCAGGATTTGACTTGGCAATCACTTCTGCTGAAAGCTGCATCATTCCTCGGTCTCCATCAATGGGAATTGTGCCGCCCGCCATTTCAATCAAACTGGCCGTAGTACTATTTTCGGTCATGGTGAGGTACACATTAGTGGCTCGGCCATAGTGAATTACAACCACTTTGGGTTTTGTACTGTATTTGGTCAATTCTTTTTCGGCTGTAAACAAATCCTTGTCGAGTTTGGCATTAAGGGAATCGGCTTCTTTTTCTCTGCCGAAGTATTTCCCCATTTCTGTGACCAAGGCTTTGGATCCTGGAATGTCCTCGCCTTTGGTTTTAAAAACCATCATAGGAATTTTGAGCTTTTCCATTTGCTGCATGACTTGTTCTGGGCCAACATTGTTGTCATGAATAATCATGGTTGGTTCCATGGAAAGAATTCCTTCCGTGCTTAATGCCCTGTGATAACCGACAGTAGGCAGCACCTTAATTTCAGGTGGATAAGTACTCGATAGGTCTACAGCGACTAGGTTTTGCTGTGCATTTAATTCAAAAATGATTTCGTTGTATTGTTTTGAAAGGCATACAATTCTTTCCGAACTGGATTGCTTTTCATCTTTGTTTGAAAACCTACCACAACCAGTAAGTACCAAAGCTGTGAGTAATAATGTATATAGTTTGTTCATCGTATTTAAGGTTGAAAAAAGAGGCTGAGTCTATGCGTAGACCCATCCCCTTTCAATGATTAAAAAATGTATTTCAGTTGAATTCCGCCAAAGTAATTGGCCTTTTTAGGGGCTGGAATGTAGGCGTCATTTAGCTGGTTGACGAATATCATATAGTAATATTTCTCACCTAAGATGTTGTTCACCCCAAAGTACAGGTCCATATCGAAGTGACTTGAAAGCTGACTGTGGTAACCCACTTTGGTGTTCCATAACCTATAACCTGATGACGGGTTAGCCCCATCAGACGTAATTGGCATACCGTCTCTGTACTGGAAGTTCAAGTTTCCATATAAACCATTTTGCGCATAGGCATCAATACCGAAATTCGCTACGACTGGTGAAACACCAGCTACATCGTTTCCATCATATTCAGCAGTGGTTGGCACACCGCCACTTAGTGATTGATAGCTGAAATTTTTGTAAGTGAAGTCGGAGTAAGTAAGGTTGGCAAACGATCCAACTTTGCTAAAGAAGCCAGTACTTGACTTGTAAAGCTCATAATTGGCAGCTATCTCCAAACCTTTGTTTACCTGGCCACCACCATTGGCAATGTAGGTGTAGGCAGTAGTATTGGCATCTAAAGGCACAGCTACAGAAGTCATTTTGTTTTTAAATTCTGTGCTGAACAATGCGAGTTGGTAATTGAATCGGCTGTCGAGTAAAGAACCTTTTGTTCCAATTTCGAACTGATCGCCTTCTTCAGGCTTTAAACCAGTATTCAATTCGCCAGTAGTAGAAATCACAATATTTCCACTCACAGGAGCCTTGAAACCCTTGCTATAGGAAGCATAAGCCGAAAGCTGGCTGTTGAACACTTTGTTGATGGCAAGGTGTGGAGACGTCATGTTTTTATACGTCACCTGATATCTCTCACCTGCTTTGTCGTTACCAGCATCATAGGTTCGGTTCATTAAATCGATGTCCATGGTGCTAAAGCCTAAGCCTGCAGTGAATGAAATATCACTCGGAAGTGAAAGCGTCCATTCGGTGAAATAAGAACCAGTGCTGGTAGTGGTTGCTTGATTACTTCTTATCGCTCCAATGACATTGTAGCCATTAGGGTCGTTTTGATTAGTCACCATTCCATAACCAAGGCTAAGCGCTTGTTGACGTTGAGCTTCAATGCCAGCAATACCGCTTAAAGTGGCTCCGTTTAAATCAAAATTCATGTTCAATGTAGACCTGAAGCCATAATTGAAAGGACTTTTATCGGTCCAGCCACCAGCAGAACTTGCGTTATTGGTTAGTCCAGAACCGAAAACGGCAGTAGTGTTCTTTACATGATTCGAGAATTTGTAGCTGTGGCTTACACCTGCTCTAAAGCCGATAACTTCGGAGTGCGCGTCATTTTTGATGTATCGGGCATTTCCTGAAAAATCTCCAGTTTCAAACTGACTGATGGTAAGCTCTCCTGCGCGTTGATCGTAACTGTTGGTATAGGCCAAGTAAGTTGAAATCTTCTGATTTTCGTTGGGCGTGAAATCACCAATAAAATTGAAGAAGTTCTTATCCGACTCGTTATGTGGCATAAATCCGTCAGAGTGCTGGCGACCATAATTAACTAAAACTGAAGATCGATCTGCACCTAATTGTACTTGGGTAGTGAAACGGCTCAAACCGTAATTTCCAACCAATGCACTTTGGCTAATCGAATTTTGACCGATTTGAGCCTTCTTCGTTTCTAGGTTTACCGCTCCTGCGATGGACAAACCATAAAGTGAGCCTGCTGGGCCTTTGATTACCTCTACATTTCCAATAGAACCAAAGTCGATATCGTCCATTACGGTAATGCCTTCCGCATCAGTTACAGGGATACCATTCAGGTAAACCTTATATCCTTGACCATCGAAGTTGTTGTTGGCACCTTTGAAACCAACACCACTTCCGTATCCACGGATGTTAAATTGTTGACCAGAAGATACCGCTCTTTTTGTCATGTAAACACCAGGCACGTTTGCGTTGATGGCATCATCCATAAACAAACCATTGCCCCTCTGAACCTCAAGTTCCCCTAATTTGGTAATGGCGGTTGGTAAATATAAAAGTGAGCGATTCGGGTTAGAGGTAGTGCTAATTTCCACCTCATCGAGCAGCTGATTGGTAGGCGTGAGCTTAATCGTTAAACCCTCATCACAATTTTCGATTCGAGTAGTATAGCTTCTATAGCCTACATAGGTTACTGTGATTTCTGTTGAACCATTACATGGGATTGAGAAGGCTCCGTTGCTATCGGTTGAAGTTCCGTTGTTACCAGTGATTCTAATGTTAGCGCCAACAAGTGGTTGGCTATCGGTAGCATCTACAACTTTCCCTGTTATGCGGCCCGACTGAGCCATTATAGAGAAGCCAATGAGGAGCCCCAAAAAAGTATAGTATATCTTTTTCATTTCTTTTTATTAAAGTTTGAGCACAATTGACCACGCTGAAAACAGGGCATATGGATTTACATTGGCCTGTCTTTCAGAACAGCATTGTGTATAAAAATTGGAATAGTATAAATCACCCTATATGCATTATGCATAGGGGAGGGATAAGAATATGTCTTACCTCATTTATATAAAAAAATGTTGCGTGTCTGGGGGAGGGGATTCGACCTCAGAATAGATCAGGGGAATGTTTAATTTTTTTTCAAAATGTCTAATGAGTGAAGCCATCTGAAGTGGTGCTCTACTGAACGAGAATTCTGATGGGAAGTATTTGTCCACAGACCGAGCTAGCCGCCTTTTTTTTGATGGAGGTCTTGGCTTTTCTTTCTGCTTTGAAGAGGGGAGTATCTTTGTTAACCAGCTGTCTACCTCATCGTGCTTGCAAACAATGGTATAACCTGTGCTGGTTTTTTTGATGGAGGAGACATCATACATTTCTCCATCTAGTTTAAACTCTCGCCCTTCTTCAGTCCAATCCAGAAGGTTATATTCTGATTCGGTTAGGTTGAATGTGGTGCCATTTTCGAAATCTCCTTGCCTTACTCGCAATTGAAAAGAAGCACGGTGAAAAAGTGCATAGTAGGGAGCCAAATTACCTAAAGAGGCAAGTCCATAGAGGGGTAATAGAAATATTAAGGTAAGGCGCTTTAGCAAATTATAGGTGCTTAATCCTATGCATTATCAGCCTAAATCAGTTAACAGTCAAATGAAAAGACACTTCAAGTAATAAAGAGTGAAGGACGGTGTTTTGACGTGTTAAGGGAGTCGAGATGAAAATTATGAAGAAGAAATAAACCTCTTTGATAATTCAAAAAACGAAGGGGATTTTGATTACTTCTTGAAAAGAGAATCTACAAACTCAGCTTTATTGAACACCTGAAGGTCTCCAACTTTTTCGCCAACGCCAATGTATTTGACTGGGATTTTGAATTGATCTGAAATACCAATTACTACCCCACCTTTGGCTGTACCATCTAGTTTCGTTATGGCCAATGCAGTGACTTCAGTAGCTTTGGTAAACTCTTTGGCTTGCATAAATGCGTTTTGGCCAGTAGAACCGTCCAGTACCAATAAGATTTCATGAGGAGCTTCTGGCATGAACTTCTGCATCACTCGCTTAATTTTGATCAGCTCGTTCATCAAGTTCACTTTGGTGTGTAGTCTACCTGCAGTGTCAACGATGATGACGTCAGCACCCATTTCAACTCCTTTTTTTACTGCATCAAAAGCTACAGCAGAAGGATCCGTGTTCATACCATGTGCTACAACAGGTACATCTATACGTTCTCCCCAAAGCTTGAGTTGGTCTACAGCAGCAGCTCTAAACGTATCGGCAGCTCCTAAAACAACGGATTTTCCTTGTTTCTTGAACTGGGCGGCCAACTTTCCAATGGTAGTGGTTTTTCCAACACCGTTTACGCCCACCACCAAAATGATGTGTGGCTTATGGGTAGTTGGGAGCGTGAACTCTGTAAGGTCTTCTGAATTGTTTTCAGAAAGGAGTTCTGCAATTTCTTCTCGAAGAATTCTATCGAGTTCCGTTGTATTGAGGTATTTGTCTTTGGCGACACGCTCCTCAATACGCTGAATAATTTTGATGGTGGTTTCAACCCCAACATCAGATGTAATTAGAATCTCTTCTAACTCATCGAGTATTTCATCATCAACTTTGGATTTACCGGCTACGACACGACTCAGTTTGGAAAAGAAACCGTCTTTGGTTTTTTCCAGCCCTTTGTCGAGCGATTCTTTTTTTTCTTTCGAGAAGATTCCAAATAAGCCCATAATCGTACGTTAAATTAGCAATAAAAAAGTCCCTCAAGAGGGACTTTGATATATTTATTAAAAGTGCAATTTCTTACTTGTCAGCAAGCACTGTTTTTACCATATCTTCAGTAACAATCTCTTCTTTAAAGGTATATGCACCTGTTTTTGGAGATCTTACTGCTTTAATTACCTTGGCGTATTTTACACCACCTTGTACTTTCAGGGTTGCAACTACTTTCTTAGCCATTATTACTTAATTTCTTTGTGAATAGTGTATTTCTTCAAAATCGGGTTGTATTTCTTCAACTCCAATCTCTCGGTTGTGTTTTTGCGGTTCTTAGTAGTGATGTACCTAGATGTACCGTGCATTCCACTTGTCTTATGCTCAGTGCATTCCATGATCACTTGAACTCTATTGCCTTTCTTAGCCATTTCTTTTGCTTCTAAAATTCGGACTGCAAATATAGCTAACTGTTTTTTATAATAAAACCCATGTTGCCGAAATATTTCAAGTGTTTTCTTGGTGTCTGAAAGGGAGGTGTTTACCTATAGTCAATAAGTGAAAATCAATCAGATTATCGGCTTCGAAAGATGAAAAATGACTTATTTATATTCCCCATTGGTGATCCAGTCAATGGTTAGTCTAACGAAGGCGTTTTCTGAGTAATCGTCTTTTTCGAAGAAAAGACCAATGCTGCCGTCTTTCAACACCGACATTGAAGAATAGGCGGATTTTCCAGCATAGACAGTTTTTGGGGCTGTCCAGGTATTACCATCATCATAGCTCGCGCGGATGGATAGATTTTCTCTCGAACTTGAATCATTGAGGTTGGCAAACAGCAGGATGTTCTTGTCTAAACCATTATGCTTAACTGAATAGCCAATAATACTGGCATTGCACGAAGGGTCCACCAATTGCGAATCGGGCTTGGATGTCCATGTTTTGCCTTTGTCTTTTGATAGGTGAACATACCGTGTACCGAGGTTGTTGACCCGACTATTGACCATCCATGAGCCATTGCTCAGTTCTACTATTTTGGATTCGTCTGCCGGCTTAATTGGGGTGTCTATTAGATACCAGTTTTCGCCATGATCGTCACTGCCGAAAACATGTAATCCGTTGGCTAAATTGACGAGAGTGTGGAGTAGGGTGCCTGTACTGGTTTGTATTCCCCTGCCCGAAGTGATGAACTTAAAGTCATTTGTCCATTCTGGTTTAGATATTTGTGAAGTAATGTCAATTGGAGCAGACCAGGAGGAGCCATTGTCTGTGCTTTTGATCATTTTGAGATAATAAACATCCTTCTCTAAATCGAGGTACATATAGTTGAAGAACATAAATATTTCTCCGGTAATGTTGTCTAGAATCATTGAGGGGTCAGAAGCAGACTGCCCTAAAGGGTAATCGACTATAGATTCGATTTTAGACCAAGTTCCCCCATTGTCCACGCTTCTTCTTATGACGATGTTGATGTCATTACTCCATTTCAGATCACCACAAGAGGGGACACGTTCATCAATGGCCGCAATGAGGTCTCCGTTTTTTGCGGTGAGTAAGGAGGGGATTCTATAGCAGGAAACACCTTCTTTCATTTCTGAACTGAATAGGTTTATGTATTCTAGTGCCCCGTTTTGTGCATGAATAAACAATGGGCTTAGAAGTAGGAAAGCAATGAATCTAAATTTCATATTGGTATTGACGAATGGAAGCTTTGTTGAGCGATCGAAAACAACATAATGTAAACAATAAAGGCCAGCATAGCCGGCCTTTATTGTTCTAAAAATTGAATCTTTTTACTTGTTTCCCTTGAGGGCGGGCAGGGTGAACTGCGCCAACGGGCTGCTTTGTTTCATTAAAGCTTCAATGTCGTCTGATTTTCTTGGTGCGAAACCAGAAAGTAACTCTGAACCGTTTTTGGTGATAAGAATATCATCTTCAATCCTAACCGCAATGCCCCACCATTTTGGGTCGCATTTACTGCCGTTAGGGATATATATGCCAGGCTCTACCGTAATCACCATATTCTCCTGAAGCGGCCCTCTCGGCCCCTTATCATGCACGTCTAAGCCAATGTGATGTGAAAGTCCATGAGGGAAGTACATATGGCGTGTAGTCTCGCTTTCTATCACTCCTAAGTCAGCCAAGCCTTTGTTTATTATTTTTGAAGCCAATGCCCCCATGTCACTCATTGAAACTCCTGGTTTGGCCATTTGAATAGCCTCTTCTTGCGCTTGGTAAACTAGGTCATAGATTGCTTTCTCTTCTTTTGAGAACTTGCCATCAATCGGGATGGTACGGGTTACATCAGCAGTATAGCCATGGTATTCAGCACCCAAATCCATCAAAATCATTTGATCGCTTTGGATGTCTATTTCAGTATTTTCAATGTAATGAAGAATACAGCCGTTATTTCCGGCACCGACAATCGATGGGTAGCCTTCATATTCTGAACCGTATTTCTTGAATACAAATTCGTGGATACCTTGAACTTCGGTTTCTGTCATGCCGGGGTGCATGGCTTTCATTACTTCGGCTTGGCCTACTGCCGAAATGAATACAGCTTTACGCAAAAGGTCTAGCTCTTCTTTGGTTTTAATGCCGCGTAGCTCACCCATAATTGTATTAAGGCCTCGGAGGTCTAGGTTGTTCTTTTTTGGCTCAGCGCCAAGGCTATTGGCTTCTACACCGTAACCTACTTTGGTTTTGAACTGCTCCATAAGGCTGAAAAGATCACCTTCGTCACGAGCATTGTCTCTTACATCGTTATTGAATTCGTAGAAAAGGATTTTGTCGAACTTCTCAAAGTTGACATCGTAGGCATTGAAATCGGTGTTGTTAAAGGAATTTAGAATTCCCAGCCTCTCTTGTGCTCCAACCGAACCTAGTCTACGCCCTGTCCACTGCTCTTGTTGGGCATTTCTCGTTTGAACAAAGAAAATTTCGTTATACTCATTTCCGCTTTTGTCGGTTTGAGTATTCTTGAATACCAATAAAACGGCATGAGGCTCATTGTACCCAGTCAGGTAAAATAGGTCTGGGTCTTGGTGGTAGATGAAATCTACATCGTTGGCGCGGTTGCGCACTGGACTTGCAAAGAAAACCGCCACAGAGTTATCGGGCAGTTTTACTCTTAATGCATCTCTTCTTCCTTTGTGGAAGTCAGCGCTCAAGTAGTCTTTTCTAACATTTTCTTGGGCCTGTAAAAAGAAAAATCCTGAAAACATAAACGTCATCAGGATTGTCAAAGTCTTAAATGAAAACTTCATAGGAGTATAATAACGTTTTAGAACGCTATTATACTAAAATGTTACCGTTTTCTCTTGCTTTTTTTAGTACAGCGGTGATGCCATTTTTATTAATGGTTCTTAAAGCTGATGTAGCAACTTTTAAAGTGATCCATTTATCTTCTTCAGGAAGATAGAATCTCTTTTTCTGAAGATTCGGGTAGAATTTTCTCTTTGTTCTATTTTTAGCGTGAGATACGTTGTTTCCTGTACGTGCTCTCTTTCCGGTGATGTCACAAACTCTTGCCATGGGTAAATATAATTTAGTCGCTTTTGAAAACGGAATGCAAATATCGTAATTATTTGGAAAGACACCAACCTGAGGTGAGAAATTTTCCTTAAAAGTTTGGTCGGGTTTATATATAGGTAAACCACTCGGGAGGCTTTTACTGACTATTCTTTATTGAGACTGCCACGAATGTCTTTTATTTCGGTCAATATTTTCTCTGTTTTGCTTTTCAATTCTCCTTCTCCGTCAATT
>CAXBPM010000009.1:0-23246 GCA_963977345.1 uncultured Roseivirga sp. | reverse complement strand
TGAACAACAAATATTCACCTGACATTGAAGACGTAAAAGCCGTTTCTAAACCAATTCTACGTCATAGAATCGTAAGAAACTTTAAGGCAGAAGCCGAAGGTATCACTATCGATAAATTGATAGAAGAATTACTCTAAGCCGAGTAATCGTAAAAGCCTTTTCCAGATTTACGGCCATGGTGGCCAGCATCTACCTTTTGCTCTTGAATACGCGAAGGCCTGAATTTTGGGTCCTGATGAAATGCGTTGAACATTGAAGTGGTTACGGAGAAATTAGTGTCTACACCAATTAAGTCCATTAGCCTAAAGGGACCCATTTTAAAGCCAGAAGCCTCAACTAGTCGATCTATTCCTTTAACATCGGAAACTCCTTCCTCTAACACTTTTAACCCTTCAACGTAAAAATTACGTGCCACTCGGTTAACAATAAAGCCTGGCGCATCTTTAGCCATAACTGGTACTTTGCCCAATTGCTTCGCAAGTTCGAAAACTGTAGTTGAAGTATCATCAGAAGTGGCTACGCCAGAAATAACCTCTACCAATTTCATAATATGGGCAGGGTTAAAGAAGTGCATTCCTACAAAGCGTTCTGGATGCTTTAAATCTCTAGCGATTCTTGTAATTGGAATTGATGATGTGTTTGAAGCCAAAATGGTCTTCTCAGAATTCAGGTTTTCCAATTTCTCAAACAGCTCTTTCTTTACATCAAGCCTTTCTACAATGGCTTCAATAATAATGTCTGCCTTTAGCAGTTCAAAGTCGGTGCTAAAAGTAATATTAGAAAGCGCTTGATCCTTTTCTTGAGCAGTTACCTTACCTCGCTCAATCCCTTTCTCGAGGTTCTTTTCAATATTCTGTTTGGCCTTATTCAAAGCTGTAGATTGAAGGTCGTACAACACAACGCCATAACCAGCTAAGGCAGAAATCTGAGCAATTCCCTGCCCCATGGTTCCAGCCCCTACTACCCCAACTTTCTTAATCTCTTGTAATTGCATCATAGCGAATTAAATTGCCTTAAAAAGCGAATGTCATTTTCTGTAAACAGTCGTAAATCTTTAATTCCATACCTAAGCATAGTAATACGCTCAATGCCCATTCCAAAGGCAAATCCTGAATATACAGATGGGTCTATTCCACAGCTTTCTAATACATTTGGATCGACCATTCCGGCACCACCAATTTCTACCCAACCACTGTATTTACAGATGTTACAACCCTCACCATGACATATCTGACAAGAGATGTCAATTTCGGCACTAGGTTCTGTGAAAGGGAAGTATGACGGCCTGAAGCGCACCTGTGTACCCTTAGTATACATCTCCTTAGCGAAATGGTAAAGAGTTTGCTTCAAATCGGCAAACGAAACGCCTTTGTCAATGTACAATCCTTCCATTTGATGGAATACACAATGGGCCCTGGCTGAAATGGCCTCGTTTCTAAAAACCCTTCCTGGAGAAAGTGTTCTGATTGGAGGCTTTTCATTTTCCATCACCCTAATCTGAACAGATGAAGTATGTGTTCTCAAAGCAATATCAGGGTTCTTCTCTAAAAAGAAAGTATCCTGCATTTCTCTTGCTGGGTGGTTTTCAGGAAAATTTAGCGCAGTGAAGTTATGCCAATCATCTTCAATTTCTGGTCCCGAAGAAACATTAAACCCAATTCGCTCAAAGATTTCTATGAATCTTTGACGCGTAGCTGTGAGAGGATGGATAGTCCCAAACTGGCTTTCAATAGGTGGCAGAGTAAGGTCTGGGTGATCTTCGGATTTTTTCGTGCCCGATTTCAAATTATCAATATGGAATTGAAAACGATCCTCAGCAAGGTTCTTTAAGGCATTAACATCCTGACCGTATGCTTTTCTTTCTTCAGCAGGCACAGTCTTCATATTACCGAAAAGTTCTCCGATAACGCTTTTACGACTTATGTACCTCATCCTAAAAGCTTCGAGCTCAGCATCAGAACTTACCACAAAGGCTTCTACTTCTTTCTTAATTTCTTCGATCGGATTCGACATATTGCATTAGTATTTCGGTACAAAAATAGGGTTTGATATTAATTAATCCCTCTAAGCTTCTAAATTTGTGTTTATGCAGAATATCCTTGTTACAGGTGGTGCGGGTTATATTGGTTCACATACTGTGGTTGAACTCCATAATGCAGGTTATAACCCTATTATAGTCGATAATTTATCTAATTCTAGAAAGTCAGTTTTAAATGGCCTCAAGAATATTACGGGTAAAGATTTTACTTTTTATCAAATTGACTGTAATGATAAAGAAGCATTCAGGGAAGTTTTTAAATCACATGAGATCTCAGGTGTAATACATTTCGCGGCATATAAGGCAGTTGGAGAATCAGTAGCCAAGCCTTTAGACTATTACGAAAACAATGTCGGCTCATTAATGACCCTTATTCGTTTGATGAAGGAAGAGGGTGTTGAAAAATTAATTTTCTCATCATCATGCACGGTTTATGGCCAACCTGAACAACTCCCTGTAACTGAACAAAGCCCTAAGAAAACAGCAGAATCTCCATACGGCAATACCAAACAGGTTTGTGAAGAAATTATTGAAGACGCATCAATTTCAGACAAATCATTTAGAGCCATTGCATTGCGCTACTTTAACCCTGTGGGGGCACATCCATCCTCCGAGATTGGAGAACTACCCTTAGGTATCCCAAATAACTTGGTTCCTTTTATTACCCAAACTGCGGCTGGCTGGAGGGAACAACTCACGGTTTTTGGAAATGATTATGATACTGAAGACGGCTCTTGCGTTAGAGATTATATTCATGTTGTAGACTTGGCCAAAGCCCATGTCAAAAGCTTAGAATACTTAACACTCCATTCAAACTTGTCTTTCGATATTTTCAATATTGGAACAGGAATGGGCAATACCGTTTTAGAAATGGTCAATACTTTCGAGGAAGTGTCTGGAGTTAAGTTAAACTACAAAGTAGGTGAAAGAAGAAACGGAGATATAGAAAAAATCTATGCTGACGTTACCAAGTCTACTGAAATCCTAGGTTGGCAAACAGAAAAGTCATTGAAAGATTCTTTGAAGGATTCATGGAACTGGCAACTGACACTAAAAAAAGGAGTTTGATTACTTCAAGAGAAAAATCATAAATCCACTCCATTTCTAATATGTTCGGTTTAATTTTGACCACCGAAAATTCTATAATAAAACTTCTATAAAATTAGTTCGCATGAAAATAGCAGTCGTAGGCACAGGTTATGTAGGTTTAGTAACAGGAACGTGCTTTGCAGAAGTAGGTATTGATGTAGCCTGTATTGATATTGATCAAAAGAAAATTGACGGCCTTAAAGAAGGCATAATGCCTATATATGAACCTGGTTTAGAAACCATGGTGAAAAAGAACTATGAAAAAGGCCGTTTACACTTTTCCACAAATTTGGCTGAAAGTATTCAGGATTGTGAAACCGCTTTTATTGCAGTAGGGACTCCTCCTGGAGAAGACGGAAGCGCAGACTTAAAGTACGTTTTAGCCGTAGCCAGGTCAATTGGTGAAAACATGAATAACTACATGGTCGTAGTAACCAAAAGTACAGTACCTGTGGGAACGGCTCAAAAAGTAAAGAAAGAAGTAGCAGATGCTTTGAAAAGAAGAGGGGTTGACATCCCGTTTGATGTCGCCTCTAACCCAGAGTTCTTAAAAGAAGGTGCTGCCATAGCTGATTTCTTGAAGCCCGATCGAATCGTTGTAGGAGTAGAGTCAGAGAAAGCTGAAGAAATGATGAAAAAGCTTTATAAGCCTTTTCTACTTAACGGGCACCCTACCATTTTCATGGACGTGCCATCGGCTGAGATGACCAAATATGCGGCAAATTCCATGCTTGCAACAAAAATCAGTTTCATGAACGACATCGCCAATCTTTGCGAAATCATGGGTGCTGATGTAAACATGGTGCGTAAAGGTATAGGCAGTGATAATCGAATTGGAAATAAGTTTATCTACCCAGGCGTAGGTTACGGTGGCTCTTGCTTCCCAAAAGATGTAAAAGCCTTAATTAAAACAGCTGAAGATAATGGGTATACCATGTCGGTTTTGAAGGCTGTTGAAGAAGTAAATGAACGCCAGAAATCTGTTATGGTAACCAAAATAAAATCTCACTTTGGTAATGACCTAACAGGGAAAACATTTGCTGTCTGGGGGCTTTCCTTCAAACCCAAAACCGATGATATGAGAGAAGCTCCTTCTGTAGTGATCATCAATGCGCTATTACAGATGGGGGCCAAAGTGAAAGCCTATGACCCAATTGCCATGGAAGAGGCTAAACACGACTTGAAAGACACCATTACATATAGTAAGGATGAGTATGATGCCCTTATTGATGCAGACGCCCTATTGTTAGTTACAGAATGGCCTGAATTCAGAATTCCAAACTTTGACGTAGTTGCAAGACTGATGAAGTCAAAAGTAATTTTTGATGGGAGAAATATTTACGATAAAAAAGAAGTTAAAAGCCTTGGTTTTGATTACTATGGAATAGGTATTTAAAGTATGAAAAGAGTTTTAATTACAGGTGCGGCTGGATTTCTAGGTTCTCATTTATGTGATCGTTTTATAAAAGAGGGGTGTCATGTAATTGGTATGGACAACCTAATAACAGGTCATCTATCCAATATTGAACACTTAATGCCACTGGAGCATTTTGAATTTCATCATCATGATGTTTCCAAATTTGTCCATGTAGCCGGAGAACTTGACTACATACTCCACTTTGCCTCACCAGCAAGCCCAATTGATTACTTAAAGATTCCGATTCAAACTTTAAAAGTAGGCTCCTTAGGCACGCATAATCTTTTAGGTTTAGCCTTAAATAAGGGTGCGAGAATGCTTATTGCTTCAACTTCTGAGGTCTATGGAGACCCGATGGTTCATCCCCAAACTGAGGAATATTATGGTAACGTAAACCCAGTAGGGCCTAGAGGAGTTTACGATGAAGCCAAAAGGTTTCAGGAAGCCATGACAATGGCATACCACACCTATCATAAGCTAGAAACTCGCATCATACGGATTTTCAACACCTATGGGCCAAGAATGCGACTGAATGACGGCCGTGTATTACCAGCTTTTATTGGACAAGCATTAAGGGGTGAGGATTTAACAGTTTTTGGAGATGGATCACAAACAAGATCCTTTTGTTATGTAGATGATTTAGTAGAAGGCATCTATAGACTTCTGCTTTCAGACTACTCATCTCCTGTAAACATTGGTAACCCAGATGAAATTACCATTTCACAATTTGCTGAAGAAATAATAAAGCTAACGGGCACACGACAGAAGGTGATTTATAAGCCACTGCCAAAAGACGACCCTATGCAAAGGCAGCCAAATATTGACAAGGCAAGGGAAATACTTGGCTGGGAACCCAAGGTATCACGTGCCGAGGGGTTAAAAATAACCTACGATTATTTCAAGTCCCTGCCTAAAGAAAAACTTTTCGATAAGGACCATAAAAATTTCGAACATTATATAAAATAAGCCTACAACCAAAGCTTACTATTTAGTGTCTTAATTACATGCTATTAAAAAAACAGCTAATCATATTGGTCCTATTGTTTTATGGGCGAGTATTGTTTGGATTTCAAATCCCCATTGACTCGATTCAAAAACCACATAGGCTAATATTAACACAAGGAGTAATTTCGGCAACAAAAGGGCATTTACCTTTTTGGATGGTATCAAACAATAGTGGTCGCTTTTCAGACAATCAATCTAGTTCAGCCTATACAAGTATTCTCTTCACAAAGAGTGCCGAAGCAAAAAAGAACGTTGACTATTTTTATAGAATTGAAGCCCAATCAGTCATTGGACGTAACACCAATAAAAACTCTTTTATACAGGCATACGGAGGTATTTCTCTTAGATGGGTTAATATCCATCTCGGCCTAAAAGAAGAAGTATTCGGGCTTAATGACTCTACATTAAGTGTAGGAAATCTAGTTTATGGTAGCAATGCCAGGCCAATACCCAAGATTGTATTAAGTACGAATGGCTGGGTAAATGCCCCAATTCTACCCCAATTATTTAGTTTTAAAGCTTACCTAGCTCATGGTTGGTTTGAAAAAAACAGATATCAAAGCTCAGCTTTCCTAAATCAAAAAAATGTGTACGTAAGATCAAAATTTATAAAAAATAGACTAAATATCGATTTTGGAATCAATCATAATGTGCAATGGGGGGGGGCATAATTATTCAAATGACTCATATCAACCCGTTGGCTTAAGAAATTACGCAAAAATATTTCTTGGTTGGTCAGGAGGGTCTGATGCATTAGAAACAGATCGGAAAAATGCATTGGGTAATCATTTAGGAAGCTATGATCTAAGTGGTTCTTACAAATTCAAGAATTGGACACTCTCAAATTATTGGCAGTTCCTGTGGGAAGACTCATCTGGACTGACTCCATTTAATTGGCGTGATGGCCTAATGGGTATTAGTGTTAAATCAAACATTCAAGAAAGCCCTATTAATACTATCAATATTGAAATCATTAGAACGAATGACCAAGGAGCACTAAAACTGGATGAAGACGGAAATCAGTTTGTGGAACCTGATGATTTTTTTAACAACAGTGTCTATGGTTCAGGTTGGTCTTACAACAATCGTGTTATAGGTAATCCAATCTTCTTAATAAATAAGGACCCAGCATCCGAGCGAAACATTATTGATAATATGATCAATGGGTTCAGCTTGGGGGTAGCCGGACAAATCAACAATCTTAAATACCAAACCAGTTATAGGTGGTTTAAAAATCAAGGGACCTATACGGATAGACTTTCTGAACCCTATACACTTTCATCTATATCAAGTAAAATCGAATTAAAGTATAGCAAGAGTTCGTTTGGTTTCATCCTCATGTATGAATGGGGCAAAGAGAGACCCGAAGGAAATACGGGGCTGCAATTGAGCTACAGCAGACAGTTTTCCTTTTAATAAGCCAGTTTTTGCCCTTTCGCCAAGGCATATATGGTAAGAAAAATAATCTTAACATCTAAAACAAAAGACCAATTCTGAAGGTAAAAGCGATCTAGTCGAACCCGCGAACTCATTTGATAATAATCGGTAATTTCCCCTCGATAGCCCATGGCCTGAGCTAGGCCTGTTACCCCAGGTTTATAAGCATGACGTTTCGCGTACTTCTCTACTTTGGATTCATAAGTTTTATTCAAGGACAATGGATGAGGCCTTGGCCCAACAATAGACATGTTGCCAATTAGAACATTGAAAAACTGAGGAAACTCATCTAAACTAGTTTTTCTAAGAAATGCCCCAAACTTAGTGACTCTTGGATCGTCCTTACTAGCCCATGTAAAGTCAGCTTCGCTATTTTTAATCATTGTTCTAAACTTGTAACAATAAAATGGCGTATTTCCTTTTCCATGCCTAAGCTGTTTAAAGAGAATTGGCCCCTTTGACTCCAATTTTATAATTAAGCCAAATAGAGGATACATCCAGCTAAGTAAAAACACAACAACAATAAAAGCAAAACCCAAATCGAAAGCTCTCTTTACAAAAGTGTTGACCTTAGCATCTAGCGGTAAATTGTTTACGTCTATTACAGGTACTGCATCATATCTTCGAAGCACAAAATTCTTAATCGCTTCGGTCTTAAACTCTGGTAAGAGCTTTACTCTTTTTAGGCTATTTTCTCCAATTTCGATTGCCCTTTCCAGTACATACTTTGGAGCCCTCTCACTCACATAAATGTGATCCACATTATCTAGATTCGCATTCAGGAAATCTTTGAAATCACCCAGATGTGAAGCTCCTTGTTTCTTATCTTTTATTTCACCGTAAAACCCGAGGCACCTTATTCCATAGTGGCTTTTCCTTTTAAGCGTCTCAAATAACTTAGTACCCAAATCATCATTTCCTAGTATAACTGCGTACCTGATATTACCGCCAAACGCTCTATACTTATCTAGCACAAGGTGAACCGAAACCCTATAAATAGTTAGCCAAAGGAAAAGCAGCAAAACCAAAGTAGTCAGAAAATGGCGTTGGAGGGACTCAGATTCAGAAAACAACCAAATAATAGAGATCGCAGAAATAAAAATGAATACACTAAAAAAAGCCTTTTTTAACGTGCTATAGTAACTAACAGCCCTTCCAATTTTGTAATCTTTATTCAGGTACGAAATAATAGGCCAAATAGACAAGTATATTGCCAACAACAAAAGATATGGTTTTCCAACAATCAAAGCCCCTTCGGCTATATAAACCGAACTAAAGAAAATGATTGTTAAAACGATCATTTCCCCCAATACAAATAAATAAGGAAAGTATTTGTTAAATCTTTTTCTCACAACTTGAGACTTATTAAGTTTTAATTAAACCATAAAAATTATACCGACACAAAGATATTAAAACAAGCCAAACCTTTTAGCTGCAGCTCATTGAATTAATAATTCGACAACTTGTATAACACAGACATCTCCAATCCCAAAGCATTATACAATTGCCCAAAATCATTGCCCAATCTCATATTTAGAGATAAAGCTTCATAATCAAATGCCTCTTTATAATTAATTTCAATAGAAGTATACCATTGTTTTTTAGCTGGTAGAAATACATATTTAAAATTAGGGTCATTATCTATACCCCCCCAATTAAATCTACCCTCATAAAGCCCTGCATATGTACCAAAGTTTTTTGAGTAAGTAAATAGCCCTTTGTAGGTAATTTTTGAAGTTAAGCTCCCTTCAACTCCCATATGAAGCGCTGTTAACCTGTTATTAGCAATGGCCACTCCATAATCTGGATAAGGTTCAAGAAAGTTAAGTGTACGTTTGTAAGTTAAAATCAATGGGTTTCCAATTACTTGGTCATAGTAAGTCCAACCTGAACGGTATAGATAGTTATTATAGATATCATCTCTTTCGCCAAACTCATTATTCCTATTGTCTTCTTCCGTTTGAATATCATCTGTTGCATCTGGCAATCCACGTCCACTTTGCCATTTGGTCGTAACCACCTCTATGTAAAACTTATTGACCAAATATTCATCTTTGGGTAAAGCCCATTCCAACCCAATTAAAAAGTCCTTAAAGCTTATGAACTGAATACTACCAGCATCTTCAAATGGCTTTTGATAATTTAAACTTAGCGTATGAGTCCCAAGCCTTTTTTTGACCTTAAATTCAGTTAAGCCAAGATGATTACCAATAGCATTCCCTTCACCAGCGCTAGTCCCATCTGGATTATGAATTCCTCTCCCCATAAACACACTAAAATAGTCATTCAAACTACTTGGTTGCCTATCTCCTTGGGGTGAAACACCTCCGTATTGCGCGAAATGAACTATACCCGATGAAGCTTGAAATCCAATTAGATCATCTAAATCGGCCATCGCATAAAAGGTCTTTCCATGTAGTAGTGCTTTTGATATATACCGGTTTTTCTCCATCCATCTCTGACTCAACGACCCTCTAAACTTCAAGTAACCATGGGTAAAAGGAACGGACTTGTATTCATTTAAGCTTATCTCTAGCATTGGGACTGGCAATGCATTTTCGCTCATAGCCAAGGATCCAGACGAAAGTCCAGATTGGAATCCACCATAAGTTTTCTTAACTCTCCCGGCCAAAAACTCCCAGTCCTTAAATTTTGTTCCAAAAAAAAGTGTTGAGAACCTCTCATTACGAAAGCTCAAACCGGAAGAAATACTCCAAGACTGGCTCAGGCGTCTTTGATATTCCACCTCTCCTTTCAAAAAAACAGAAGCATCTTCATCAACTTCTCCATATTGGTTATTGATAAGGTAAAACGGTGCGAATTTTTCCGAAAAGAGAAGGGTTCCAGCTTCAACTTCAATCAACAGACTATCTGATTTAGAGTTCTGACCCAGAATTAGAGTATGGTGACTGAGAGCTAGAATGATTAGGATAAAACGAGTCCTCATATTATTAATTATTCGACATAAAGGTATTGAGCCTTAAATTCGAATAGAATGATTACTGTCTTTTTTTTTGAAATTAAATGATAGGCAAGCCAAAAGAGTAACTGATTATTTTTATGTTTGCCAACACATAAAGCTTGGGATATTTGACATGCCATTTTACAAAAAAACACTTCTATTAGTTTCCTTGTTCTCCATTGGTTGTTTAGGTTGCTCCAAAGATGAATTGGTAGCAGACGTTATTATTTATTCCAACGACTTTGAATCTAGTGATTTGACGGGTCTTTCGGGTGCTCGAATATTTAGGTTTGACGAGAGCAATGTTCTTGGAAATTATAACAATGACGGTTTTGTGCTAAGTTTGAACGATATTCCAGAACATCAATACGTCCATATTTCTTTTGATCTTTTGCTTCATGACTCTTGGGATGGCAATGCAAATGGATTTGAACCAGATTTTCCTGATTTATGGATTATGGAATTAAATCGAGGCCTGAACTTAAAAAGAACCGATAGTCCTAAGTTCGAAACAACATTTTCGAATGGACCTTGTGATTCTCAACTTTGCCTCTATCAGTCATACCCCAATAATTACCCATTCCTTGAACCTCCAAAAACTGGTGTATCTTATTTTACATGGGGAATCTGTCATTTTCAGTTTTCACAATCTGGCACAATGGTCATTAATATTCAAAAAACTTACGCTCATACGGACAAAGCATTGACCATAGATTTTTATGACCAATTGTACCAGCCCAATGCCTTTGACGCAAAGTGTGACGAAAGCTGGTCTCTTGATAATCTTCAGATTAGAGCTTTAAAAGTTAAATAATGAGAAAATATTTATTAGTTTGTTTTTGCTCCTTGATAGCAATATCTACTTTCTCACAAACTCTTTCACTTGGTTCTCCTCTGTTAGAAGACTATTTAAGAAGGCAGCAACTTTTGGGGAAATTCGATTCCACCTTCTCATTTAACTTTCGACCAATCAATTTCGGCCCCGACAGGATGACCGCTGATAGTGCTGTTTTCAATGTCTCAAAATATTATAAGCCCAAGCTTACATACCTTAATGGGAATGGTGTGCTTAAACTCCTACCAGCTGATATTAGACTGAACTATAATAGCCACCACCCAGACAGCAGAAATGATGGCGCCATGATTCGCTCAAGAGGAGTTCAAACGTTAATCACTGCTGGTATATATTCTGAAGTTGGCCCATTAAGCATTCAGATCAAGCCTGAATTCATATATGCACAAAACAAAGATTATGATGGATTCGCAGCAAGCCATTCAGATATTACATGGGCAAGAAGGTATGTTTGGTTCAATCTTAGCGATATCCCTGAAAGATATGGCCTTGATCCTTATCAAAAACTGGTACCAGGACAATCTAGCATTAGACTAAATAAATGGGGACTATCTTTAGGTGTTTCAACAGAAAATATTTGGTGGGGACCAGCTATGCGAAATAGCATTATGATGAGTAATAATGCCCAGGGCTTTGAACATATCACATTCAATACTACCAGACCCATTAAGTCTCCAATTGGCAATTTTGAATGGCAATTTGTAACAGGTAAACTAGAGGCATCTGGATTTAACCCTCCTGATACCGCAAGAACTGATCGAGGTCGCGTTCTATATGTTCCCAAGAATAATGATTCGAGGTTTTTTCAAGGATACTCTCTTAGTTATTCGCCCAAATGGATCCCAGGGCTATCACTTGGTGCTACTAGATGGGTTCAGATGTATACTGAATTTGCTAAAGCGACTAAAGATTATTTCCCAACATTTTCTAATCTGTTCAGAGATAATGACGACAATACTGGAGGTAGAGATGAATTGCAAAGAGATCAAGCCGCTGGTCTATTTATGCGCTGGCTCTGGCTGGATGCAAAGGCTGAGTTTTACTTAGAGTTCCATAGAAACGATGCTTCTGGAAATTTTAGGGATTTGATCATAGATTCAGATCATACTAGAGCCGCTACCATCGGAATACATAAGCTTTTTGATACAAAAGACAAAGATGCTTTTTTACAGTTTAAATGGGAGTGGACTCAACTAGAGCAAACAGGAGGGCGCTTATTAAGAGATGCTGGAAGTTGGTATCTTCATGGCGGTGTAACTCAAGGATACACCCATAATGGAGAAGTGCTAGGGGCAAGTATCGGTCCGGGAAGTAATGTTCACTATTTAAGTGTTGCTTGGACTAAGGGAAAAAAGCGAATTGGAGGAGCTTTTGAGCGTTTAGCGCACAACAACGATTTTTTATATTTCGCTTTCGAAGATCAACTAGATTTTAGAAGATATTGGGTCGATTTTAATGTTCATGCATTCGTAGACTGGGAATTTGAGAAATTTCTATTTTCTGGAAACATGTCCTATAGCAGATCTTTGAACTACCAATGGGAGTTGTTTCATATCCCTTTTTCCTCTCCCTATTTAGTACCAGGCACAGATGTTGGAAACTTGGTTCTAGACCTTAAATTAGTGTATATATTTTAGTATTCTGGAGCATTAATTTTCCAAGGGTTTACCGATTTACTTATTGTGATAATGGCCTCAATGTCAGAGGCCATGAAATAGGATAAGTTACCCAAAATAATTAAGTACGACCATATTAAATTAGCTGTTGATTTTGAGTCGTATTTGCCACAGCTATATTTGCGTATTGTTACTTTAAAGTCATTTGAAAGCTTAAAAAAATAGTCTTTTATTTCTCTTGATGAATATTCTTTCCAATGATGACCGTACGTTACATTTGAAAAAATCTGATCCACCCCTAAGCCCATGCTCTTGAAAGTAAATAAGTTCTTAACAGCTCTTAAAAAGCTGGGCAATGCAAAAGAATTAGGAGTAGATATATATATAGATGCACCATCTTTTGCACAGCCATACACGTTTTTCCAAAAATTGATTGGGTTAAAAGTAATGTGTTCCAAAATTTCTGTAAAAAGAATTAAGTCATACTTTTCTCCGACTTGACTTTGAGAGTTTAGGGTTTCCAGATTATTCTCGATAATGGCTTCAATTCCATACTTTTTCCCGCGTTCTTCAACAAGCGGAATTTTCCAAAAAGCTTCAACATCCATTGCATAAACTTTGTATCCAAGCTTTGTAAGAATTAATGAAGAATGAAGATAATGGCTGCCCATTTCAAGCACTTCCGAGCCTGACGGAATGAGCTTGGACACTGAATTGGCCATATACTCGTACCTAACCTGATGATATTGAAAGTACGCAATGTCTTGTTCATTGCCTTCTTGAAGGATTAGTTCCTTGACCTCTAGTACGACTGACTTTACGTTATCTAGCATATTTGAAACAAATAATCAGTTTATACTTCTTTTTTCCCATGAGCTATATATTTCCTCGAATGTAGTCATAAGGCTCTTGGTAATATCCCAATTGGGGTAATGCTGCTTCATTTTAGTTAAGTCTGATATATAACACATGTGGTCTCCACTCCTAGCTTGATCGGAATAAACAAATTTCATTTCCTTTCCAGAAATAGAAGATATTCTCTCAAAGGCTTCAAGAATAGAGGTCGAGTTCTCTCTACCACCACCCAAATTATAAACTTCACCGAATCTCGGAGCTTGGATAAATTCTTCAATAAACCTTGCCACATCATACGAATGTATATTATCTCGGACTTGTTTTCCCTTATAACCAAAAATAGTATACTTCTTTTCTGTTAGGTTACACTTGATTAGGTAACTTAAAAAGCCGTGCAATTCAACACCACTATGGTTAGGTCCAGTCAAGCACCCCCCCCTTAGGCAGCAGGTTGGCATATTAAAGTACCTACCGTATTCTTGAACCATTACGTCCGCTGCAACTTTCGATGCACCGAAAATCGAGTGTTTAGATTGATCGATTGTGAATGACTCCCTAATACCATTAAAATCATTATCGTCTGCGAAATCCCAACGCCTGTCCTTTTCAACCAAATTTAAATTATTAGGTGCATCACCATATACTTTATTAGTTGACATATGAACGAAAGGCACCTCTCTTGAAAAAAGCCTAGTAGCCTCTATTAAGTTGAAAGTGCCAACAGCATTGACATCAAAATCATCAAAAGGTCTTGTTGCGGCTAAGTCATGACTGGGTTGTGCGGCTGCATGAACAATTGCATCCGGTCTTTCATTTTTTATAAACTCTATAATTGTACTTCTTTCTCGGATGTCAATGGAATGATGTGTGTAGTTTTTATAAATACTAGAGAGGCGATTTGCATTCCATAAGGTGTCTCCTCCGGCACCAAAAAAATCCGCTCTCATGTTATTGTCGATACCAACTACGACCCAGTCTCTCTCACAAAAATGACTTACTACTTCACTTCCAATAAGCCCAGCAGCACCAGTAACTAGTAATTTCCTCATGAACTCTCTATCTATTTCGGATTATCATAATTATACCTGCTAAGTTAATACGGTCTTTTTAAGAGGAACCTATATTTTATAAATTTTACAATAAAATATGTATTAGTAATCAAATACCTTTTCCACAACCTCTTGGGCTCTTTAACTAATCTGTAAAACCACTCTAGACCATTTTTTTGCATCCAAGGTGGGGCTTGAGTTAATGTACCTGCGTGGAAATCAAAAGCAGCTCCTACCGCCATCATTACACCGTGCACTTTTCCTTTATGATTTGCTACCCAAAATTCTTGCCTTGGACAACCACGCCCAACCAACACAATATGTGCCCCACTGTTATTAATCACTTGAATATCAACTAAATCTTCCTCCTCACTAGCTTCTCTAAACCTATCAATGTGCTGACCACTGATAACAACCTGAGGAAAATTTCGAATTATAAAGTTCCTGAATAAGTCTGATGTCATTTTATTGCTTCCATAAAGATAAACTCCAAGTTTTCTTTCGTTAGCAGCAGCAAGTGTCCTTAGCGTCAGCTCTGGCCCGTACACTCTGTCCTTCATTCCAAGCTTATAAAAGCTATTCAGTGCCCACCTTACGGGCTGACCATCGGGTACAATCAAGTCTATTCGATTAATAACATCTCTTAGTTTCTTGTCTGTAAGAGAGGTCATAAGGCCATGAACCGCCAAAGCCGAAACGCCAAAACTTTCATTTCTTTGTGCTTTATCAATTATAATTGATGTAGCCAAGTCATAGTCAACATTGGCATATTCTGGGCAAAATAATTTGTACTTTTCAAACTCCATTTAACCTGGCCGTAATAATTTCTGAATATATATTCATTAGGTTTTCATAGCCAGATGATTCGGTATAGAGGTTCTCATATTCCTGAAATGCATTGGCACCCATTTTCAATGAAAGTTCAATATCTGATTCAAGCTGATTGACAGCTTCTATTAGTCCTGTAACATTTTCATACTTAAGACCCGTAGATCTATGGTCAATCATAGAAGACATTGCTCCGAGATCTCTCGCTATGACTGGCTTTTTCATTGAGAAAGCTTCAATTATTACCATTGGCATTCCTTCATACAATTTCGAAGGGAATAAGACAGCCCTACAACCACTCAAATATCGCATCACCTCACCCCTTCCTTGTTTTCCAAGGTATTCAACATTCTTATATTCGCTGAATACATTTGGCTGATCAGATTCCCCAATCAGCACAAACTTAGATTTCCTGTTTTCTTCAAAAAGCTGTAATAAATCATTCAGCCCTTTCCCAATATCAAGCCTACCAACAAATAAAAAGTAATCTCCATTCACAACATCATGTAAATGCCCTCTCTGTAAAAAATTAGGCTTGATAGATATCTTATCTTCAATTAGCCCACCAGCAACTAATTTATTTTTCTGAAACGCTGTTAGGCATATGTACTTGTCAATCTTGTCATTCCAAGTCCCTTTATTTCGATGATATTGAATCGTATCTACTTGACTCGCAGTTGCCAAATATGAATCCCTGTAGCACTTATGTTTAATTGAATGATACAGACTACCATTCAAACATTCTTCACAAGTCTGTCCATCCCTAAATAACAAGCCATTGGTACAAATAAGTTTGAAGTTATGTAGTGTTTGAACAACTGGAATTCCATGTGCTTGACATAGCCCATAAATGGCTGGTGTTATAAGTGGATAAACATTATGAACATGACAAATATCTGGTCTTTCCCTTTCAATTAAATCTTTGAATTCCCTCTCCGTTTTTTGTGATCTTCGTTGAGACAAAATCAAACGAACCAAATCCACCTTTGAGTAATTATCTATAACCGAACTGTCTTTTAAGTACTGTATAACTGTATGACCTTGCTGCTCTAGAACTCTCTTTTCCTCATCAACAACAGTTTCTTCCCCTCCTCTTTTCTTATATCTATTGTGAACCTGCAGTATTTTCATAAATTTTCAATGAATCAACCCTTTGATTTCTTAAGCAGGCTTATAGCCTGTTCATATACCAAGCGACAGTTTATATTGTCCACAAGATCAAACTCATATGTCAAGTTCGATAGCAAGCTATGGTCGATAACCTGGTTTCCACTTATAGCAACCTGATTCTTGTTAAGTGAATAAATGGGGTTAGTTGGCCCATAAAGTACAACTGATCTTACTTTAAAAGCTCCAGCCGCCTGCTCAGCGAATGAATTAACACCGATGAATAACTCAGCATTTTTGATTAAAACAAAACATTCCTCAAGAGTTGCAATACCATTAAATTGCATAGCCCCATCAATGGGCAAGTCTTCCTTTCCGCCAATCTGATAAATTAAATAGCCCTCCTCTCGAAGCATTTGTACCAAAGTATCCCAGTTACCCTTAGACCAATTTCTTTGAGTATTCCAATGCCCCGCCCATGGGTGAATTACTATATACTTTTTCCCGTTTATAAACTCTAAACCAAACTTATCATGATCTGCTTCATTTATCTCTATCTGACTATCGTAATTATTATCCGGAGGCAAGCCTAAAAACTCAGCTGCAATTTTCGTTATATGCTTATCTTTTCGTCTAAAAAAACCAAAATCATAATGACCATACATTAGCCAAACAAAAGGAAAATCAGATAACGAATACGTGTTTTCGGATTTATGGGAAAAGACGTTTGGATGATTTGACACCAATTTAACCTGTGTTTTGGTATTTTTCTTTTTGAACTCATCCAGTACGCCAGTACAGAAAATGGCATCCCCTATTCCCTGACGTCTAATAAGGGTAATACGTTTGTTACTTATATTTCTAAAATACCACAATGAGAACCTACCGATAAAGAATTGGAGTAAAATGGCCGCCCCATCACTAAGGTTATATTTGGTATTAGTTCTCACAGTGCAAAAATGAGAATATACTTCAAGTTAGACAAGGCAGGTAGTTTATAATACTGAATGATATGTTATGCTATTCTTCATTTTGTATTTCTGAAACAATGTCTCACTGGCTCCAACCAACCACCAAGACACAAGAGATACATATAAATAAGATTCCGCATTAGCCGTCAACAGCGGCAATAAGAGCCCAAACTTTACGCACGCAGCTGTAAATGGAATAATTTGCTCCTGTCTCAACTCTGCTCTTCTAAAAGCTTTCCAACTATGCACTATCGCATAACCTATCATGAAAATATAGGTTAGCATTCCTAGAACCCCAAGCTGCACTCCATATATCAAAAATTGATTCTCACCACTGATCCTAAGCTCATCTTCTACGCCTCCAGCATTCCCACTCATTGCTAAACCAATCCCAAATGGATTTTGAACCATACTATCAATACCGTCTGACCATTCAATGACATGCGTAATACTTGATGAATTCTGAAACATAAGCGTATCTGTGACAAAATATCTAGTATCGTCAGGTGCAAAATACAATACATATAGACTCAATAAAATCACAGCAGAACCAGCCGCTATAAGAATACGATAATACTTCAAAAGGAAGGCCATAAACACCAATACACCAAAGAAAGTCACCATTGTGGCTCTTGAGTAAGCCAATAGGACACAGACAAAACTGAAGAGTAATATCAGCAAATATTTAGACCTGTTAGTATTATACTTTACTGAAAGCAAATAAATAACGGATAACGAAAAACAAATCAGCATTGATGCCGAAAACTCTAGGGGATTAGAAAAAAAGGCACCATACCGGGGTTGCCCTGCCTGTGCCTCAAATGTCCATATCAGACCGTAGTTACCAGCGGGCTCAATACCATTTATGGCAAGATTATAGTTGGAGTACCCAATAATTGAATGAAAATGTCTTCCAAATAATTTTTCTGAAACCACTACCAGAAATGCCAGCGAAGTCACAAAAAAGATGACCTTAAATATCCGATTCCAATTAACCCAAGAAATATCAATTTGACGTCCGAAAAAATAGACAATACCTAACAATAGAATATTTTTAAAATAGATAGCCTTGTTGGTAAGTGACGCCTCTCCTAGAGGAATTATTAAGTATATAAGTGAAAGGAAGATGAAGAGAATAAATAACCAATCAAGGGTTGATATATTCCACTTTTTGATAATTAGGTTATCCTCGTTACCCAAAGACCAAATCACAACGGCATAAAGTAAAATCAACTCTTTGGAATATTGAATAACCCTCACCAAAATCACGGATTCCGTATGTGTGTATGTGAAAGATAAAAACACAATATAGACTGGCAGGAAAGTGACCAGATAAACCAGAAGGTATTGAAATTTGCCTTTACTAATTGCCCTTAAAACAATTGCTAAGCCGCCAAAGTAAATCACTACGAACGATATGGCCAGCAGCGTCATCATTGTGTCAATCCATCTCTAAAACCTCTTAGAGTATATCTCAATTTCACAAATCGTCTTCTAGCTAAAAAGTAAAGCACATAACTTACAAATTTTACCATTTGATAAGACCAAGCACCTAGTTTATTAACACCCTTAGCATACCTTCTCACCATATACAGGTGATTTCTTATATTGACATAATGTGAAAATGGTGAGATATTTCCCTCATTGTGATCGCTTCTATTCCTGTTTGACATCCCTACTTCATGATAGATTACCGCCTCAGGTTCATACATTAATTCAAAGCCTGCATTTCTGATTTTGAAGGACCAATCAGAATCTTCAAAGTAAATAAAGAATTTTTCATCAAGTGGGCCAATTTGTTTTATGATCTCGGTTCTCACTAAAAAACAGCAGCCAGTGATCCATTCGGGTCTCCAGCGAATATCATATTGACCTAAATCCAGTTCATTTTCACCCCTTGTCTTCGTAAGAAAAAGAAAATCATTAAAAATGCCTCCAGCACTCCAAATAACATCCCTTTCCTTATTAAACATTATCTTAGGTTGGATAGCGCCTACTTTAGGAAGAGAGTCTATCGTATAAATCAATACGTTTAAGAAGTCTGACGTAACGACTGTATCATTATTCAAAAGTAATAGGTAATCAAAACCCTTGTTTATAGCATATCTAATTCCCAAGTTATTCCCACCAGTGAAGCCTTCGTTCTTCTCATTTTTAAGTAATGTGATTTCAGGAAAGTTGTTTTTTATGTCATCACCTGATTGATCCGATGAGCCGTTATCTGCAACAACTATTTCGTAATTGTTATAAGCAATGGCTCTCAAGGATTCAAGACATTGACTAGTCATGTCATAACTGTTCCAATTTACAATTATGATGGCTACCGAAGGGTTCATCTATTGAGAATAAAATTATTTAGACCTGTCCCAAAACTTATAAATCCCTTTATCCAGTTCATATTCTGACCAAAAAAATCTATCCCTTTTCGGCTGCTGTTTTGCCCAATCCCACATAACAGTCAAACCATCCTTTAAGCTCGTTTTGTCCTCAAAACCTAAAAGCCTTACTGATTTTTGCCATGAAGGGTGAGCGTTTTTGACTTCATGCCGTTGTTCAAGGTGGTCGATTCTTCCGTCTCCAATAACCTCCTTTAAAACATTACTGGCCTCGAGTATAGAATACTCAATGGCAGACCCAAGATTTATAATTTCATTTTTCGATGCATCAGCAATTGCAGCTTGCCAGAGAGGCAACAAGCAATCGTCAATACAGCTAAATGCTCTTTTCTGAGCTCCATCGCCAAAAACCGTCATTGGCTGTTCATTGAGATGCTGGTACATCCAAATGCCTAAAACATTCCTGTAAGTATCCCAAATATTTTGTTTAATTCCATAAACATTATGAGGGCGGATAATACACCACTCTAAACCGTGCTGTTCTCCTGCCACTTGGATATCCATCTCACAAGCATATTTGGCAATGCCATAAGGATCGATTGGCATTGGTTGGTGGGTTTCATCAAAAGGTGGTGTACCATGACCATATACAGCCATTGAACTTGTGAAAACTAATCGTTTCACATCGTTCCTTATGCACTCGTTGATAATATTAGCGGTAGCAACCAGATTGTTCTGATAATTGTATGTTCTGATAAAAGGAGATAAGCCTTCCGCTGCGTATGCTGCAAAATGATAAACATAGGTAGGTTTGTACTTCTCAAAGAGGTTTTTAATTTCCTCAGAGGCACAATCACAACTGTAAAAAACAACGCGTTGGTCTATGTTCTCTTTAAACCCTCCGCTCAAATTATCAATTCCAATTACCTTATAATCAGGCTCATTCTCTAAAATCCAATCCGCCATTCTACTCCCTAGTAGTCCAGCAACACCAGTAATCACGATACTCTTCTCACTCATAACGATTATTAATTGCACAAAGATGCCAATGAGAATCAATACATCAAGGCTTTAACCTCAAAATTTCAAGAATAATCAAAATGATTAAATGGAAATAATCACGGCACTTTTAAAAACTCATTTTCAAACAGCGCCTATAAAAAGATGATGTCTCTTGAAACATACCTCTATAGTTTACAAAAGTTTGTATCAAGAAAGTTAACAACTCAGTCAATAGTAAGGCATAACTCATTCCTAGTACCCCAAAGAGATATGAGCCAATTACACCCAAAAACAGCATTACCAATGTGCTTATCCATGTACTTGTAAACAAGAGTTTCTTACTATCCGAACTTAAAACAAGTAACATATTGCCAATATTCAATGCTGATAAAAAAGGAATAAATGACATCACATTAAGGATCTCGATGGCTTCAGTATTGGTTCCTGCCGATAAAAAATGAATAATATGGTTTGAGAAAATTAAGGTAACAACTGAAACTAGCAAGGAAATTATCAATGTGAGTCTATAAGCATTTGCGATGGACGTTATAAAGGCGTTTTTATCATCTCTATAAAGGCGACTTGCTTTTGGCAACATTGATTGTGCCACAAGAATAGGGAGCATACGAACAAGGAAAGGCACCTTTTGAGCTAGACTATAGACCCCAAGAGCACTATCCGTCACTATATTGCTTAATATAATGACGCCACTATTTACAGAAATATGACCCGCTAGAGACGAGAAGAATAGATATCCATTTTCCTTAATCGACTGAACAACATACTTAGTTTTAACCAGAGTCAGATTAATTTTCCATTTTCTCCTGATCAAAATTATAAGGAAGATATTGACGGCTAAAGCAGATACTCCCAACAAAAAATTCACTTTATAGCCATCCTCAATCTTCTGAACAAAAAAATACAATAGAAGTACATAAATCACTTTAGCAATCAGATTTCCTATTGAAAGCATCTTCATCCGCTCAAGGCCCTGCAAGAGCCAAAGAGGAAATACCACCTCGGAAAGCACGAGCGGAAGGGAGAAAAGTAGAATAAGGCTATAATTTGAGAATGCCCCAAAATAGAAAATCAAAAGCCCAATAACCCCGATACAGAAAAAAGCAAGAACGCTCTTACTAAATAATATAGTTGAAAATAAACCTGATAATTTTAAGGAATCCTTTGAATCCAATGCCACTTTTCGTGGGCCACTCATATGATAACCGTAGCTCACGAACACATTTAGTAGCATCACAATTGAAAGAGCTAGAGTAATCAATCCAAATTGCTCTTCGCCTACAGCTCCGAAAATCATGGGGGTCGCCAAAATACCAACAAGCATATTGGAACCTTGGATAAATGAAAGAGAGAGGAAGTTTCGGAAAGAACGATTTTTAAACCACCGGACAGGATTCAACAAATCCATCATTGAATTAACCTTTGAGGACTGATGTAAAGATATTTTTTCCGGTAATATAAAAGACCATAAACAAACCACCGGCAAACAACCCTAATACAAACGCTTTATACCATTTCATATGGTCATCTTTCAACGGAAATACGGGTTGGTCAATGATTTGAATTAAAGGAGTATTATTTCGATGAGCCAATTTTGCAATTTCAAGATTTTTTACAATTTCTTGATAAACTGCCGAAGACGCCTGAAGGTCAATCATTATCTTCTGCCTAGGAACTTGATTTTCTGATCTCATTGGATTCATGTTTGGATTGCGATCATCGAATTGAGCCAAATCAAGGATGACTTGATCAAGCACTTTTTTCACACTATCAGACTGAAAAGCAAGCACTCTCAAGTTCTCACCTGTCTTTTTGGTTTTAGATTTTAAGTAAAATTCGTTTACGTTCTTTACTAAAACCTCATTAAAATCCTTTGCTAACCCTTCATCTGTGGAGGTATAAGAGACACTTAAAATACTAAGCTTTCGGCTTGGCTTGGAAACCACTAAATTTCTTTCCCTAATATCTTTAACCACTTTCTTAAGTATACTATCATGCCTCACAATCATTTGAGATATGGGTATTTCAAAATCTATTCCTATAGTCAACCATTTTTGATTCCATTTCTTTTCTTTTCCATACTTAGTAATTAATCTTTCCTTTCCTTCTGAAGTCTCAACTTCAGTGAGCAAAGTTTCCTTCATAATTGTATACGACTGATAGAGTTCAATGATATTATCGATTTGGAAAAGGGTACTCCCCTCAGAAAGAGATCCTAAGTTTACACCAGCTAAACTTGCTAATGATCCAAGTTGACCAATCCCTCCTCCTGATTCACTTTCTAAAACAAAAGTGGTTTCCGCTGTATAGTTAATCTTTCTTATTTGCTGATAAGCCAAAAATAATCCAGCTATAAGAAGAGCACTTAAAATAATTTTTATCCAAGCCTTCAGCATCACAAAGACCCAACCCTGAATATTTCGGATTAAACCTGCCAAAGAAATTCTCTCTTCTTGTATCTGAGTTCTTTCGTCCACTTTCATTAAAATTTAATTTGGCTAAGAAGTAGAGCTAATGTAGCAAGTCCACTGGTTATACCAACAACCTCAGAAATAGCTACCGGAAATTTTGGAGGTTTTGAAGGAACAATAATTTCAGCTCCAGGTGTCACTTGAGGGTAAGTTTTGAAAAACAAGAATTTTTTCGTCTTTGCCACACTTCCG
>CAXBPM010000008.1:0-23525 GCA_963977345.1 uncultured Roseivirga sp. | reverse complement strand
GTGTTTGGCCTACACCACAAATACTATTTCTTTGAAGTAATCAGGTCTTATGTCATTGTTCCTGTTGGTGTGGCGTTCTTGATACTGATTTATACTTCATCTAAAAAACAGAGAAATGGCAAATGACGAATCACACTTGTTATTCAATATCAAAAAATCAACTTCTCTTAAGCCCTCAATATTATCGACCCAAAAAAATGTTCTAGTTTTGCGACTGGAAGTATAAGCAAGCTTTTGTTGTAGACTTCTGAGGTTCAATCATTCAGGCGCTTAATGAATAAGCATTTTTAACCGAGCATATTTTGACCGATAAAGCATTAATTGACCAAATCAAAAATGGAGACGAACGTGCTTTCGAAAGCCTATTTCGAGAGTACTTTAAAGTACTTTCTGTTTTCGCCAAAAAATTTCTGAATGATCTGGATGCTGCGCAAGACGTTGTTCAGGAAGTCTTTGTCAAGTTTTATGAGCAAAGAGAAAAATTGGAAGTACATACTTCGCTCAAGGCATTGCTGTACCAATCGGTGCGCAACCGATGCTTGGACCAGATCCGCAGCACACAAACCCGAAGTGGCCACCATGACAATATTCTAGCGGCTTCTTTCGGAGCCGATATCGATACTTCTGATTTTATGGAGCAGGCGGAATTGGAACAAATGATTTACAATTCCATCGCACAGTTGCCCGATCAATGCCAGCTCATTTTCAAGATGAGTCGATTGGAAGGAAAGAAGAACCAGGAAATAGCCGATGAGCTCGGAATTTCGAAACGCACGGTAGAAACCCAGATCAGTAATGCGCTCAAACGCCTTCGCCTCGATCTTTTTGAATACCTAAAAGCACTGATAATCATTGCTTTAGAAATTCTTTCATAAAATTTTCAATCTGGTCTACGTGTGTTTTAGCCCTGGGCCGTCATATTACTGAACTCAATGAAAAACAGAAGCACCATAGACGAACACCTGCTGCTTTCCTACTTAAAAGGAGAGGCCACCGAGGCTGAACTTCAGCAAGTGGAAGCTTGGTTGGCGCTGGATGAAGGCAATGCTGCTTTGCTCGATAAATGGAAAAAGGCTTGGCAACATGCTGATGCCATGACTGATTTTTCTGCAATTGATGTAGACAAAAATTGGTCGCAAGTACAGAGCAAGATTCAACCTAAAAAAGCCAAGCAGGTATTCTTGTTGCCAAAAATCTGGCGCGTGGCTGCAGCCATTTTGCTGATTGCTACGGTAGCGTTTTTAGGAAGGGAATTTATGAATAGCTCTGCTGGAGAAATGCAGACCCTAATGGCCGCCAGTCTCAATGGTGAAGCCGCTGTACTTCCAGATGGTTCGCAGGTATGGCTAAAAGAAGGTTCTTCGATTACTTTTCCAGAGGAATTTTCTTCTGAGCAAAGAGAAGTGACCTTAAAAGGAGAAGGCTTTTTTGAGGTGACGCATAATCCTGAACAGCCTTTTATTGTAAAGGCCAAACAGACAGAAACTCGGGTTTTAGGCACCTCTTTCAATTTAAATGCTTCGCAAGAAGGTGAAAGAATAGAGTTGGTTTTAATGACAGGAAAAGTGAGGTTTTCTACCCAAGAAGAGGTGGTCGTTTTATCGCCTGGCGATCAGGTAATGATCGATGAAATTGGAAAGTTATCGAAAAAGGAAAATTCAAACGGAAACTTCCTCGCTTGGAAAACAGGAACTTTGACTTTCGAAAATACGCCTATGAAACAAGTGATGGAAGACATTGCCAATGCCTATGGGATAACATACAAATTCGAAAATTCAGCCTTTATGAATTGCCCACTGACGACAAGATTCGAAAATGAATCAATAGAAAATGTGTTGCAAGCCATTGAAGCCCTCTTCGATATAGAGATTAATGAAAATAACGGAACCTACATCATTAAAGGAAACGGATGTTAGCGTAGAATCAATTATCAAAACAACATAAACGCTTTGCCTACCAGAGATTGGTCGTTGACGGAGGTAAAATGAAAAAGGTTAAAAACTCAGAAAATAATTCAACAACAGTCAAAAACGAAAATTATGAAAACAACAATTTTAACAATCGCACTTCTATTTATTGGCTTTGGCGCATTTGCCCAAGAGCCCGAACAAGAATTCAGAACAATTTTCAACAACAACGGTATCCGTAGCAATGGCGGCTACGGAGGAATTACTACAGGCTATAGCAAAATTGCTGACAGGGATGCCATTTTAATTGGAGGGCATGGTGCTTGGCTCATCAATCATCAGTTTGGTTTGGGTTTTGGCGGAACTGCCTTTGCTACCGAACTCCGAACCGATACCCAATTGAACAACCGATACTCTATAGCCGGTGGATATGGTGGACTTAGAATGGAAGTTATCCTTTTGCCCAAAAGCCCGATCCATCTTTCGTTCCCAATCTTAATTGGTGCCGGTGGGGTTACTTATGTAGAAGCTGGCAGGGACTATGAGTTTGCACGTGAAGAAGACAGTCAAGCGTTTTTTGTAACCGAGGCCGGAGCAGAAATAGAAATAAACGTAATCAAGTTTATGCGTCTTTCATTTGGTGCGCATTACCGCTATACTTCCGACATCGGCTTGACTTATCTAGATGGTGGGGCACCCATCACTGATAAAGATGCGTTGCGCGGAATGAGCGGGAAAATAAGCCTCAAATTCGGTAAGTTTTAAGAAATTGTTCAACTCAACTATATTTTCAACTAAAACCCGACCTTTAGTCCAGTAATTGATACTGGGCTTTTGGCTTTTTAAAGAATAACTACTCTCACGGAAATGTACTTTAGAGCACTTTTAATTTTTTCGATTCTCACCGCCCCCTTGCTTGGAATGAGTCAGGAAAAGCAAGGCCTGCTTTCAAGAAAAGTGACCTTAAACCTGCGCGAAACTTCCATAGAAGAAATTCTTAAGGCTATAGAAACAGATGATTTTGCCTTTACCTATTCCGCTGAAATTTTCGATGTCAAGAAAAGGATTTCTGTTAATGTGAAGAATGAAACTATTGGCAATGTTCTAGAGATTTTATTTCGGGGCCAAGGAATGGAATGCCAGCAACTGGGGAATAAATTATTGATCAGAAAAAAAAGGGTGCCGAAGGCAACTGTCCCAAAATCTGACACTACACAAAAAAAAATTGCCTCCACATTACCCGTTAAGCCTATTGTTCAAAAGGTGGTGCTCCCTGTTATTGAAAAGGAACGTGAAGAAACCCCAGTAACAGAACCAAAAAAAGAAACGATAACACCAATCATTGCAGCACAAAGCAGTGATTCAGCCACCGGAAATTCAAAGCCTTCCTCCGAAGGCACGGGGTCAGCGTCAGAAAATGTTAGAGCCGAGTATTACCAAGAAGAAAGAAAGCAAACTGAAGCAATAGTGGCGACTTACAAAAACCATGAACTTGCACCGCTACTTTTTGTACCTATTTATGATGTCCACCCAAGAGGTCTTCTACCAATCGAATTCAAAGGTGAGATTGCCACGGAAGAAGTATCTAAAAAGGAAAAAGAGCCCAAAGCAGAAAAACCGGCAAAAGACAATAAGTTCAGAATCAATCTAGCCCCATCGGTTGGCTATACTGAAATAGGTAACCGCGATGCCATTCTCCTTGGTGGCCATTTGGTTTATAACCCCACAAAGACTTTTGGTATTGGTGTGGCGGGTAAAGCCTTTATTACGAGAGCCGAGCCAGATGCTCAATTGGGGGCAGATTATATGTACTCTGGTGGTTATGGAGGGCTACTTTTGGAAGCCACACTTTTCCCTGATAAAGCCTTCCACCTTTCTTTTCCTGTAGTGTTCGGTTTGGGTGAAGTAATGTATAATAGTTTGCAACCGCTCACTGGATTAAACACTGTTGAAGACCGAAGAACAATTTTCGTGTTCGAACCTGGAGCCTATTTAGAAATGAACGTGATCAAGTATTTAAGGATTGGGTTCGGAGCCACTTATCGCGATGCGTCAAGTTCCAACCTAAAATACCAAGCAAACGATCAGCCAGTCATGGACAAAAATGGCCTAGACGGATTGAGTTTTAGCGTTATGTTGAAATTTGGGATTTTTTAAATCTTGACTGAAGAATTAGAACAACCCTCCAAGGGTTTTGAACCCTTGGAGGGTTACTTACTGTCTCATAAGGAAAGCGCATTGGCCACCTGAACTTTGTATGACCTACTGATCGGGACTTCAACTCCTTTCACCATCACATACTCCTTTGTAAAAGAGGTGATAAGTTTCTTGGTCACAATAAATGACCTGTGAGTTCTGAGAAATAGCTTCGGGTCTAACAATGATTCAACTTCCGAAATACTCATTCGTGTGTTGATGGGTCCGTTTATAGTATGTACTATCAGCAGGTCATTCATACTCTCCACATAAATGATATCCTCAAAATTAATACGAACATTCGCACGATTAGAAATCACATCCAGGTAGCCGTTTGTTTCGGATTGAGGACTTTCTTTGATTAAAAGGCCACTCTCCTTGAAGTACTTATCTACTGCTTGTTTTAGCCTTTCTACCGAAACAGGTTTAAGTAGATAATCTACGGCTTGTAAATCAAAACCTTCCACGGCATACTCCCTGTGGGCGGTTGTAAAAATCACTTTTACATCTTTACTCAAAGTTTTCGCAAGTGTAATTCCAGAAACATCGGGCATGTTTATGTCTAGAAACAAGAGGTCAACCCGCTCTTTGGCAATGAGGTTAAGCAATTCAATTGCGTTTCTACATTTGCCCACAAGCTTCAGCGATTCGATTTCTGAAATATGAATTTCCAGAATTTGCCGCGCGGTGGGCTCATCGTCAAGTATGGCACAATGGATCATAGTTCCTCTTAATCTTTGTCTATTCTCAGTTCTACTTTATAAATGCCATCCTTATATTCATTTTTCAAAGCATGACGATTTTCATACATAAGATTCAGTCTGCTTTTAATATTCCGAAGCCCTATACCGGCTGTGTTTTCATTGGGCTCGGTGGCTGAGTTCTCAACTACAAAGAAAATGGCTTTATCAGTAACCTCTAACTTCAACTTAACAGTAAGCCTGTTTTCATTTCGGGCTCCATGTTTAAATGCGTTTTCTACAAAAGGCAAAAACAGCATGGGAGGTAAAGTAATAGCATCGTCTATTTCTTCAAATTCGACTATGGCTTCTAGGCTATCCTCGAAACGAATTTGCTCTAAACTTATGTACTGCTTAATATGCTCAAGTTCATTTTTAAGGTTCACTTTTTCCTTGTTTACACTGTAAAGAATATAATCCAAGAGGCCAGAAAGTTTCAGGATCGTATCTGGCGTTTTTTCTGATTTGGTCAGAGCCATACCATAAATTGTATTGAGCGCGTTAAACAAAAAGTGCGGCTGAATCTGAGACTTCAGAAAGTTAAGCTCTTGTGATTTTAAACTTATTTGACCCTCAAGAACCTTCTCTTTATAAGCATGATTTTCATCTTGAGTTCTCGTATGCTCTTTCCAAACATAAATAAAAGCACCAAAAGAGAGCACCAATAAATAAAGGAAAAACGTGGAATAGAAACTATTGATCAAACTAGGCATTCCAGCAACCTTCATCCCTGGGAAGTATCCGACCATTGTGATGTTAAAAACTAAGATCAGAACAGCGCTAGCCAACCCGATTAAAATGGCTCCTTTTATAAATCCATGTGTAGATCTTTTGATAAGAAGCGCGCCCAAAGCAAATCTTATCAGGGTCCACATAGCGGCAACAGAAAGCAAGGAGAAGAAGCTCGAAAATACAGCTATGGTAATCAAACTACCTGCGCCAAAGCTCAAGGCCAAGGCAAAAAGTAACCACACAAGTAGGGCAAATAGTACGTATGGCCAGCGGCCATGTTGTTCGTTGATCAGAAGCTTCATAAAGCTTGGATTTAAATGAAAGACACAATCTTAGCATATCTGATTTCATAACCCAACAAACCACCGATTTAACCAATTAAGCAGGGTTTTCAACTTACCACATTGCCTAGAAGGCAAATTCAGCCTGTTTCTTGCCAAAACTTGCCATTGGTTTTAAGCGCAACAATTCAAGCGGCAAATTGTGTCAACAATAAATCTAGAGAAAAATGAAAACCCTAACAACACTCTCATTAATGCTCCTCACCTGCTCACTTTGCTTCGGTCAGGCTGATGGAAAGAAACTTTTAGAAGAAGGCAACTTGGAAGGAGCAATGAATGCTTTTGGTCAGGCATTTATGACCAACCCAAGTGATTCAGAAACGGCCTACCAACTCACCAAAACCTTGGCCTTGATGAATCAAGTAGACACTGCTTTCTATTTTCTGAATGTTGCACTGCAAAATGATAATAGCCTAATGCGCTTGGCAGACTTTAATTTATATTCACTCACCACAAGCCCAAAATGGAAACAAGTAGAAGACCTACAAATGGATAAGTTCCAAAGCGCCCATGGTCAACTCAAAAACCCAACCTATACAAAAGCGCTTCTCTCCATAATCATGAAAGATCAATCTTTGGATTACTATGTCGATTTGGCCAAAGTAGAATATTCAAAGAAAGGCCAGGTTCCTCATTGGTTTTACCCTGTCACCTTTCTTAAAAATGAATTCATAACGAATCAGAATTTTGAAGAAATGAAAAACCTGATCAAGAAATATGGTTGGCCAACTTACTCTATGGTTGGCGAATTGGCCAGCGATGCCCCGCTTTTGGTGATTAACCATCATCCAGATGATCAAGTGCGAAAAGACTTCTTGCCGATGATTAAAGAGGCCTGTGAAAAGGGTGAAGGCAGTTGTATTGAGTATGCTAAAATTTATGATCGCATTTTGGTCAACGATGGCCTGCCGCAATTCTATGGAATGCAATTTGAATTCAACGCAGACCGAAAACTGATTCCGACTACAATTGAAAACCCTGAATACGTAGATCAGAGACGCAAGGCCATTGGCTTAGAACCTTTGAAAGATTATTTAAAACGAAGAATCAATTTCGATTTTGAGGTGACTCAGAAAGAAAAATAAAGTTAATTGAAGGCACCAATTTGCACCAACTCCAAGCCCTAATATTGGGGTTCGAGTTGGTCAATATTGCTGATTGATTCCATTAAGCTTCTTCGCCAATTCCTCATGGCTATGGGCGAGATCAAAAACGCCCAACTGTTTCAACTTTTCGCCATGACCAGACCGAATATGGCTGCCGCCCAGAAAGCCGATGGTAGTTAAGCCCGCTGCCAATGCGGCCTGAACACCGGTATAGCTGTCTTCCACCACAATGATTTCTTCTTTTGGAATTTGGATGGTGTCAACCGCCAATTGGTACACCATAGGGCTCGGCTTGGCAAACGCCACCATTTCAGCCGAAAACACTCGGTTTTCAAAATGATGACTTACCCCAATTTTTTCAAGGGCTTCAGCCACATAGCCGACAGCGCTGTTCGACACCACCGATTTTGGAATGGAAATTCGATTGAGTAAATCTGATACGCCTAGAATTGGTCGAACTCTGGCTTTGATTTGATCATCAAGCAGAGGCACTATGGCCTCTGTTTTTAAACCTGCTTTCAGGTAGCCATCAGCTTTAAGCTGATTGATAATATTGGTGAAGGTTTTACCCGTGTGTTCAAGAATAAACTCCTCCACAGAAATGTTCACCTTCTCACTATTCAGCCAATCTACGGTTACCTCGGCCGCAACTATTTCGGTATCAATTAAGACACCATCGCAATCAAAAATGATGTGCTTCACAAATTAGAAGTTCGGAGTAAGTAGGTATTTAGAATAGAACTCGTCAATTACTGTTACCGCTTCAGTTGGAGTGTCAACAATGCTAATTAAGTCCAAATCTTTTGGGCTGATATTTCCCTCTTCTAGCATTGTACCTTTAATCCAGTCGAACAATCCAGACCAAAACTTTCTGCCCACCAAAACAATTGGGAATTTCCCGATTTTATTGGTTTGGATAAGCGTAATGGCTTCGAACATTTCGTCTAACGTGCCAAAACCACCCGGCATAATCACAAAACCTTGCGAGTACTTAACGAACATCACCTTTCTTACAAAGAAGTAATCAAAAGAAATGAGTTTGTCGTGGTCAATGTACATGTTGTTACCTTGCTCATGTGGCAATTCAATATTAAGCCCCACCGATTTTCCTTGTTGCTTTTGTGCACCCTTGTTACCGGCTTCCATAATTCCAGGACCACCGCCAGTAATCACACCATAGCCATGACGGACTAATTTGGCGGCAATTTCTTCAGCCATTTTATAGTATTCGTGATCTGGCTTGGTTCGGGCCGAACCAAAAATAGAAACGCATGGTCCAATCTTGGCCATTTTTTCAAAGCCTTCTACAAATTCGGCCATTACTTTAAAAATCACCCAAGAATCATGGGTTTTAATCTCGTTCCAATCTCTGTCTTCGAACGCCTGCTTAATTTTATCTTCGTTTGTCATTTTCTCTAATTTTTATGGCGCAGCAAATTAATGGGCTTTTCCCAAATTCACCGTCCTTATTTCGTTGATTATCTTACTGAGGTCAAAATGCTTTCTTGCTTATATAAAAATGGAAGAAGGCTCTTCCACAGTTAAAAAAACATGACCATTCTTCAATCTACTTGTTTTTTGCCAAATTTTCTAAAGCATTTTGAAGCTTAGCATATTTAAAATCAAAGCCTGTCTTATTTATTTTGTAAGCACTCACTTTGTTTCCTCCTGTTACTACTTGTGCCATTTCGCCTAAAAAAAGACGCAGTGCAAAACTTGGAACGTGAATCGGCAAATAGAGTTTTCTGAATGCCTTTGCTGCCTTTTTGGTAAACTCTTTATTGGTTAATGGTTCAGGAGCAACTGCATTGTATGGACCAATCATATTTTCGTCCTCTACAGATTTTCCTAAAATTCTAACCAGGTCATCCATGTGTATCCAACTCATGTATTGTTTACCGCTGGACAGTGGGGCCGCAACTGGCGGAGACAATAGCTCAGGCAAAGCGCCTCCATCATTACTTAACACCACACCAATTCTAATTTGAACTACACGAATTCCCAACTCTGTAAAGCGGCTGGTAGAATCTTCCCAAGCTTTAACAACATCAGCCAAAAAATCGTGCCCTGCTGGCGAATCTTCTGTTAAACTCACATCGCCCGTGTCCATGCCATAATAGCCCACGGCCGATGCCGCGACCAAAGTTCTTACGTTATGCGTATTGTTTTTCAACTTTTCATACAGCAAATCCGAAGTCTGAGTGCGGCTGTTCAGTATTTCTTCTTTTCGTTCCTTGATCCATCTTTGATCGGCCACGCCAGCACCCGCCAAATGCACTATGGTATCTACTCCGTCAAAAGCACCATCTTCTATATAGTCATTCTTATAATCCCATTGGAAAATAGGAGTAATTTCTCCCTTTCCCTTAGAGCGACTGAGCAGACTCACTTTATGGCCATTGTTCTGAAGTTTGGTCACTAATTCGGAACCTACAAGACCTGTTCCTCCTGTAATTAAAACTGATTTAGGCATAAGTAGCGTTTGGGGTTTAAAGGAATGTAATTTAAAGGTAATCTATAAAGTTAACCCGTCATAAACAGAATGGTTTTGGCCAAAACTTGACGCCTCATGAAAAGTGGCTAAAAACCAGTATTACGAACCGTTAATCGTTAAAATCTATCTATTGCGTGTATTGGCTACTTTACGTTACGCCAATGTTAAGTGGGCTGTTCTGAATATAACATTACTCTCATAAACGTTTAATACAGGTGTAACTTACGCTTTACCTCGGTACCCGTTCTTTGTGGTGTGAAATATAGAACAGTACTTATGAGATTATTTTTGTTTTTATTAGTCATGAGTTGCTCATGGATGGTAGCAGCCCAAGAGGTCGGAATTATAGCCGGCAAGATTACAGACAAAGACGCGAACGATGAACCACTTCCCTTTGCCACTGTATTCATTCAAGGAACACAAAAAGGTGCAAACACCGATTTCGATGGCCTTTTCAGAATTGATGGTGTAACGCCAGGTACTTACACTGTTGAAGTAAGGTTTGTAGGTTACGAGACTTTAGAGTTAGCCAACATCGTTGTAACAGCAGGAAAAGTGACCGAGATCACTGCCTCTATGAGCGCAGGTGCCACTAGCCTAGAAGATGTGGTGGTGACGGCCAAAACGGAAAAAGATTCTGACATCGCCATGATCATGCTTCAAAGAGAGTCGCTGCAAATGCTACAGTCTATTGGAGCAAAAGAACTTTCAAGAAAAGGAGTGAGCAATGCTGAAGGAGCCGTTACCAAGGTAACTGGCGTAAGTAAGCAACAAGGTGCTAAAAACGTATTCGTTCGTGGTTTAGGCGACAGGTACAACAGCACATCATTGAACAACCTTCCCCTTCCTTCTGAAGATCCTGAATACAAAAACATAGCATTGAGCTTTTTTACTTCAGACATCATTAACAGCATTGATGTAAACAAAGCATTTGGCGCCAACCTTTATGGCGATGTAGCCGGAGCAAACATTAACATTACTTCTAAGGAGTTAGGCAACGAAGACATTTTCCAAATTGGCATTTCTTCTGGCATCAACACTCAAACCATTTCGGAAGACTTTTATAGCGCAAGCGGAACAAGCAAATTCGGAACGGTAAATAACCCAGCAAGCCCGATTACGGATTTAAACAAATACGATTTCAACAACTCATTCGAGCCTACTAAAAGCGGTACTCCAATCAACTTTGGTTTATCATTAAATGCTGGAAAGAAATTTCAGGTAGGAGCCAATACGCTAAGCACCTTCTTGGTGGCTTCTCACAGCACTGACTTCTCTTACCAAAATGGTGTAACAAGAGACATAACTCCAGAAGGCGGAAGAAGCAAAGACCTTACGTTTGATAAATACGAATACCATGTTTCTCAGGTATTAATGGGGAATTTGAAATATGAGATGGGCGAAAACAATTTCATCTCTTACAATGGAACCTACATTCATGACAACAACCAAAGCGTTGGTAATTTCAATGGTTTTCATGTGAGCATTTACGATGACGCCAGCAACCCAAATTCTGAAAAGTCATTCATCAGAAGACAGCAAGAAAACAACAACAGACTCTATGTAAACCAGTTGCTTTCTTACTTTGAGTTGAACAAAAACATTTCACTCGACTTAGGTGCTTCATACAATGTAGTACAAGGAAATGAGCCTGACAGAAGAACAAATAGCTATGCATTTGACGGCATTAACTACGAAACCGTTTCTGGGTCTGCTGCGGCCAATCACAGGTTCTTCTCTGAACTAGAAGAGAAAGATTATGCTGCTCGTGCCTTGTTTACAGTTAAAATGAATTCTGAAGAATCGCTTAACCAATTCCAGTTTGGTGGTAACTACAGAAACACAAAAAGAGACTTCTCTGCCATGCAATTCAACTTCAATTTTGATGCACCGACAGATGTAGACAGAGATAACCCTGATGGATTGTTCAACCAACAGTCTTTAGACAATGATGTGTTTAACATTCTAACAGCCAACGGAAGTGGCGTAGACGCCTTCGTTCCGATTACTTATAATGGAGACAGAAGAATTTATGCTGGTTTAGTCAACTACGCTCGTGAATTCAATTCAGCCTTACTTTTAAACTTTGGCCTTCGCTACGAGCAAATTGAGCAAGATGTAATTTGGGATACCAACCTTGATCGTAACACTTTCAACAACAACATTAACACGGTTTCGGAATCATACATTCTTCCAAGCGTCAACCTCAAGTATGACATCACAGACGATAAAACTGTGAGACTGGCGGGTAGCAAAACCTATACTTTGCCTCAATTCAAAGAAGTGGCACCTTTCCTTTATGAGGATGTAAACTTCTCAAGCTTTGGTAACCCATTCTTAAGACCATCGAACAACTACAACTTAGACCTTAAGTATGATTGGTACTTCAACAACACAGAGTTGGTCTCGGTTACCGGTTTCTACAAAAGGGTTGAAGATGCATTGAACAGAGTGCAGGTAAACTCTGCTGCCAACGAGCTTTCTTATGTAAACACAGGAAACGCCAACGTTGCGGGTGTTGAATTGGAATTCAAAAAATCGTTGATCCAACAATACGGTGACGACAATAGCATGAAGCTTCTAAACTTTGGTTTGAATGTTTCATACCTCTATTCAAATCAAAGATTGGTGGATGTACCTACCGATGCATTAACAGTAAGATTTACCAACACAGAAGACAAGCTTGAAGGCGCTTCTCCTTTATTGATCAATGCAGACCTTACTTATCAGATTGAAAGAGACGGGCTTGATTTTACAACTTCAGTAGTAATGAATTACTTCAGCGATAGAATTTTCTCTTTGGGAACGGCTGGAAGCCAGAACATTATGGAGAAAGGTGTTCCTACTTTGGACTTCATCACAAGAACAAAATTGGGAGAGCATTTGGGCCTAAACTTGAGTTTAAAAAACTTATTAAACCCAGCGTTTAAACTGACCAAAGAACTTAACAACGGAAGTGAAACCATCATCAATAGTTACAAAAGAGGCATGAATGTTTCTTTTGGAATCAATTATACATTTTAAAAAAAAACCTAATCAAAATTCTAATCCATTTTATGAAAACTCTTAAGAATTACTTTGCAATGGCCGCACTATGTGCCGTTATTTTCGGATGCACTGATGACGATCCAGCTCCAGTTCAAACAAAGGATGGTGTAATTTCTTCTCAAAGCGATGCTGATCTCGATGCTGCTGACTTGAAGGGAGAAATCACTGCTAACATTACATTATCTGCTAGCCAAGAGTGGAACCTTACAGGTCCTTTAAGTGTAGCAAGCGGAGCTAAATTAACCATCGAAGCGGGTACAATTATCAAAGCTCAGGCTGGTGGAACAAACGTTTACATTGCTGTTGAGCAAGGTGGGCAAATTGAAGCCAACGGTACTGCTGCTGCGCCAATCAAAATGACTTCATCTGCAGCTACTCCTGCTTCAGGGGACTGGGGTGGCCTTTTAATCATGGGTAATGCTCCAATTTCAGGAGGTGGAACTGCTACTACTGAAGTGGTAGATTACACTTATGGTGGAACTAGCGCAACAGACAACTCAGGTACTATTTCTTACCTAATGATTGAATACACTGGTGCTCGTATTAACGGAGACAAAGAATTCAACGGTCTTACGCTTTATGGTGTAGGTTCAGGTACTACCATCAGCAATGTTGCTGTCCTTTACGGAGATGACGATGCTGTTGAGTGGTTTGGCGGATCTGTTAGTGTAAGCAACCTTTTGGTCGTAAACGCTAAAGATGATATGTTCGATTGGACTCAAGGTTATGTTGGCCAAAACAACACTAACTTCTACGGTTTGAGAACTGCTGGTTTTGTGGCTGTAACTTCTGACCCACGTGGTATTGAAGCTGACGGTAACTTAGACGGTAACTCTCCTAACGATGCTGGTCAGTCTAACCCTAAAATTGATGGGATCACTATCATTCACAATGCTGCGGTTGAAATGTCTGATATGGTAAAAATCAGAAGAGGTTCAGGAGCGGTAATCACTAACCTTTATGTGGCCTTAGGCGCTGGCGCTACTGCTGGTGACTTGGTTGATTTAACAGACGGAAAAGGGGTAGCGATTGATGCAACTTCTATTACTGGTATTGCTAACCCAGCCAACGGTTTAGATATTGCTGACATTAAGAGAACTACTGAAGTAAATAGTGTTTCTACTACTTCAAACGGTACAGTTACCATTACTTCAGGAACAACTTCTGCGGTAAACACTTCAATCTTTGCTTGGACTGGCTTTAGCTTCTAATGAGTTAGAAGATTAGCATATATTTCACAACGAAGGCGCTCAGTAATGGGCGTCTTTTTTGGTTTTTTGAAGACACTATTTTGTTAAACAAGCTTCAAAAAACTTGAACCAAATATCTGATTTAAGTCTGCCTTCTAGTATTGCCCTAGCACCACTTGTTGAAAAGCGAATAGGTTCTACATTACTTGAATCCGAAAAGCCTACAATAACTGGTAACCTAAAAGAAATGTGACGCTTCCCCTTTTCTAATCTTTCCCAACGTAATTTAGGAACACTCCTTAAAACCAAATTTGAGGTCAGGATACCAAGGTCAGCAGCCAATGCAAGCCCTTTGTTTGTTATCTTAATCCCATTTTCGGTTTGATTAGAAAATGGAGCAATAAAAAGATGATCATAAACCTTTTGCCCAATTCTCTTAATATCGTTTCCCGCGTTTCCTGTCAAATTTTCGTCAAGAGCCGTCAATAGATAATTTGCTCTTTCATCCTTAACAGATAAAAACCAATCAAAGTAAATCTTGGATTCATTTGATGTCCAATCATGAGAAGGAGTTAAGGGTACTCCGCTAGGAAACAAAAACAATGGGTAGTCTGTCATAAGGATCTCAGCCAAGACTAGATTTTGGAGTGATTACAGTATCCAAACTACAAAAAAAGGCCACAACTCACATTGCCGCCTTTGATACTTTTCATTCTGGTTTTTATTCTTGCTTAACCCGTTACTACAATCTTAAACTTTAGCAGCTTACCATTGGCCATTATGGTCAGTAGATGCACTCCTTGGCTAACTTGGTTTGGACTAATCGCTAGCTTTCCGGCTGTTCTTTCCGTTTTTATAGGCACTTCTATACCATCCATTCGGTACAGTTTTACACCATCCAATACTATTTCATGATCAAGGTTTAGGTAAAAAGTCTCCCCGTTTTTGATTGGGTTTGGATAAGGTTTTAAATCGAAACTTATTTCTTTAAAGTAATTCACCTTTATTATTTCAGAAAAGTGTTCAACTCCATTATTATCAATATCAACCAGTCTATAATAGTTTCGTCCATTGAATGGACTGTTGTCTCTAAGCATGTAGTTGTTGCTGAGTTCGGAGGTTCCTGATCCTTCTAAATATCCGATCGACTCAAACGTCTTGCCATCTGCAGAACGATCTACCCTAAATAAGCTGTTGTCTATTTCGCCTGCTGTAATCCATTTAAGTTCTACATGGTCCTTTTTAGGCTGTCCTTGAAAAGAGATTAATGTGATAGGTAAAGCGCGATACTCACTTGAGCCGAGGGTGTAATAATTACCATCAGCAAAGTCAACTTGAAAGTTTACAAAACCATCAGAATCAACCACAAACGATTGGTTAACTACATTTGCACCAGAAGAAAAGTCTCCATCAGCATCCACAAGCATTACGATTTTGCTTTCGTCATTTGTACCAACTCCATTTGGTCCTAGCAAACTGCTCACGTTAAATCTAACGGTAACTGTACCTACGGTTCCTGTTTCTTGAACTCTCCATTCTCTGTTCAACCTACTTTTTACTTGTGTGCGGTCAAAGTCAATATTTTCATCCCGATCATAAAGTGCTTCTCCATCATGCCCCCAAACCAAAGCAGATAAATTCGTCCCAAAGCTACTTTGATTCAAAGCGTTGCTTGCCTCTAGTCCATTGTTATTGGCATCTAAACCAATGGTTACAATTGCATCTGGATTCACACTTTTCGATTGCAGCTGATTTAAACAAGTGGCATCATCTCTTCCAATTCCTGCTACGTTGTTTTGGAAGCCTGAAACTTCATCGGCATCCCAAAATACGGTGCCATTTGAGGCCACATAATCTCCTTCGCCCGCTTCAAGTACATTTGCGTCACCATCCGTATTGTTAGACAGCGTTACTCCATATTTAATGGCCAAATAACTTTCTATTTGGCGTAGTGTGCTGGCAGGAGTTAACAGTTGATTATAAACAATGATCTCTGCAATGTTTCCGTTAAACCTCCTTGTTCCGTCCCCAAGTGCACCAATTTGGAAATTATTTGATGTGCCTGGTGCATGATTAGAAAAGAAATTGACTTCGTTTTTCCCATTAATCTTCACACTAGAACCAGAAGCTTCGTCTTCATCAAATATCACTGTTGATAAGGTTGTGGTTCCGGTTGGAAATAGGCCAGTAATGTTGTTTTGGTTTGAGGTACCATTGCTTACCGCATCATTTTCAGTTCCACCAGGGCCGTCTAGTATGTAGCGATCAAAGCCTCCATTCTGTTCTCCCCAAACGGCACCGGAGTTATTTTGCGATGGCTGGTAAACGGCTATCACGGCAAGGTCTGGGCGGGTGCCTGCATTGATGCTTAAATTGGTGCCATAATAATCGTTGCCATCAAAGGCATTGCTTGGGTTGAAGTTAATGAGTGACCCCACGGCAGGAGATCCACTCGTACTCAATGAAACATAATTGTTAGAAATATCCCTCCAGTAGATCCCTCCATCATTTGCTTTCAACCAGAGTAATAAACCGCTGTTTACTCCTCCTGGTTCGCAGTTGGTAAGGTTCGATTCACGCCAATCTCTTTGAGTGGTTTTATTAGCCGTTGTAATATCTGGGAAAGAATTGGCCGTTTGGCTATTCGAAACATTCAGGGTTCTTTTCAGTCCAGAAAGGTTATCGAAGGCATCATCTAAACCATCGTTATCGCTGTCCGTGCCACTTGGCGTTTTTTCTGGAAGAAAATCTCCATTGGAGTCCCAGCCCTCAATTATGTCATTAAGTCCGTCATTGTCCGAGTCCAAATCAAGATAATCAGGATTGTCAGTGCCATCTGTATTTACCGGCACGGTAGGAGTACCGCCACTATCTAGGTCAAAAACATTATCAATTCCGTCTCCATCAGTATCGTTACCTAAAGGTCTTCGTGGACTTCCTGATGTAACTTGAGATTCTATTAAGTCTACAATACCATCCCCATCACTGTCAATGTCAATCCTGTTTTTCTTCCCATCACCGTCAGTATCAGGGTCTGGGAGAATGGTTCCTCCATTTGCAGGATCAAAAACATTTGCCCAACCATTGTTATTTGTATCAACAAAAACATCAACCCTTCCGTCTTTATTGGTATCCACTCCGCCAGCTTCAATAATATCGAAGATACCATCGTTGTCAGAATCTAAATCCAAGTGATTTGGGATACCATCGTTATCCGTGTCGATCCCTACACAAGGTGCATTAAAGCCTGGATAGCTTACATTGTCCACACGTAAATCACCTGCATTTCTTAAAAAAGTAATTCTTATATGGGTAGCATTTGTGGTTAATGCATAGCCCTTGTTTTCATAAATATTGGCTGTTGTAAAGGTATAAGTTTGACTGTTAACATAAGTAGTGCCGTTGGTCGATTCACTCACTGTCATTCTATTGAGTGCATTGCCATCCGTTTTCAAAGCGCGAACGGTTAGCACCGTACCCGCCCTGATAATATTACCGCTTCGGAGTACTACCTGCATTTGTGCTCCATCATCTCTGAAACGAGCAAAGGTTGCATTCACGCCATTGATACCATTCGCAGGGTCTTCGACCCTTGCTACAATTTGAGATGCCGCAGAAGCATTGGCTCCAGCAACTGGGGTGTCGGTACAGCCTTCATTAACATCCAATATTCCATCATTATCGTCATCAATATCATTGACATCAGGTATTCCGTCTCGGTCGGTGTCGGTAAGGTTCACTTGTCTCCAATCACGGTCGGTACCCATTCCAGCGGTTGATACTTTCGGGAAATTAAGCGCATTTTGATTGTTATAAACGTTGGTTGTTTTATTCGGCCCAACAATAAGATCATAGGCATTATCTAAACCATCCCCGTCAGTATCTAAACCGGAAGGCACCGTATTGGCAATACGGTCATTATCAGTGTCCCAACCCTCTAAGGCATCTGGGAAACTGTCATTGTCCGAATTAGTGTCTAAATAATCAGGAGTTGTATCCCCATCGGTATCTACTGGGGTGGTAGTCGTACCTCCGTTATCAGAGTCAAAATTATTATCGAGTCCATCTCCATCGGTATCTGTGCCCGATGGAATTCTTGGTGTACCTGTAGTGGCTTGTGATTCGATTAAATCTACAATTCCGTCCCCGTCACTATCAATATCAATTCGGTTTTTAAAGCCGTCCCCATCCGTATCATTATCGGCAAGCGCATTTCCACCATTGTCTTTATCAAAAGTGTTGGCCCATCCATCTTTATCGGTATCTACAAAATTATCTACCCTTCCATTTTTATCCGAATCCACACCTCCAGCTTCGATGATATCTGGGATACCATCGTTATCGGAATCTAAATCAAGGTAATTTCTAACCCCGTCATTATCCGAATCTCGATCTGGTAAGGCTGTTCCGCCATTATCACTATCAAAAGTATTGGCCCATCCATCACCATCGGTATCTACAAAATTATCTACCCTTCCGTTGTTATCTAAATCTACCCCTCCAGCTTCTATGATATCGGGTATACCATCGTTGTCCGAGTCTAGGTCTAGTCTATCAACGATTCCATCACCATCACTGTCTTTACAGATATTCGCAGTAAAACCTGCATAGGATATATTGTCAACTTCAATGTCCTTTCTATCTCTGAGAGATACCACTCTTATGTGGGTTGCATTAGTAGTTAAGGTGTAAATCTTATTTTCGTAAGCGTCTTTTGCAGCAAAACTATAGGTTACTGGGTTAACGAAATCTACACCGTTAACAGATTCGCTAACAATCATTCTATCAAGGGCCGAAGCATCTCTTTTTCGAGACCTAATCGTAATATTTACACCATTAGGCACTATTGCTCCACCTCTTAGGGTAACACCCATCGTAGCGCCATCGGATTTTAATAATGCTACAGTTCCATTGGCGCCATCTATGGCAAGCTCTGGGTTTTGCACTTGGGCCAGTACTTGGCTTGCTGCTGTAGCATTACCTGTAGCGACCGTTACATCAGCACAACCTTCATTCACATCTAGAATGCCGTCATTGTCATCATCGATATCATCTACATCTGGGATTCCGTCAAAATCTGAATCTAGTGATGCGGTTTCTCTAAAGTCATATTCTCCGTTCGAATCCTCATCGGGTAGGCTTACATTAGAGCTACAAACTGAACTCGGACCAGTGGCCACTTGAATCGAAAGGCTTGGGTTAACTTCTGCAGTTCGAGTTCCTGAAGGACCTGTGAAGATAAGTACTATGGAATTCCCACTCGCCCAGCCACCTTGGTTTACTATTTCTTGAATGATAGGCGCAACATCTACGGTTCTTTGGGCTGCGCCTGCATCACCTACTGTTGTCCAGGTAGCTGGGCTCCAGGTTTTTGAAGCCACGGTTTTTGTACGCCCCGAAATAGATGAGTTTGTAGTGGTAAAAACAGGTGCGTTAGTGCTGAGTTGACCTTTTATAGTAATGTTTACTGTGCCTGTCGAAGTTTCATCTGCCTGAAATTGTACATAAGCGTTTCCAATAGTTGCTCCTTGAGCAATTGAGACATTCGTAAAACGGAAACCTACTGTTTGATTTGTGCCGCCATCATTGACCATCTCAATATCAGAACTAACTGAAATATCAACAGCCCCACTCGAATTGTTTTGTTCTGCCCACTGGGCGGCTATAAAAGAGGTGGTTGTGCCGGTTACACAGCCGCTGTCAAAAGCATCATCGAGCCCATTTCCATTGGCATCTAAACCCGAATTGGCTACATCGGCCACTCCGTTAAAGTCGGCATCATTTCCTTCAATAAAATCCGATTCAGTGTCATTATCAGAGTTAATGTCAATATAATCTGGTATACCATCAGAATCTCTGTCAAATGGAATAATAGGAGATTCCCCATTTGACACATCCCAGAAATCAATAATCCCGTCTTGATCTACATCTACAATGATTTGAGGGAACCTATAGCCTGTAGTGCTATAACCTTCTCTGGTATCATCGATCCCGTCCGCATCAGAATCTATATCGATATAGTTGGGTTTTAATGGTAGGCCATTGGCTATTTCGTATGCGCTATCTGTATTAGGTATTGCCAATGGGCTACTTTCTAGTGCATCGGCATAACCGTTATTATTTACATCAGTAATATTGTCGAACTGTCCATCTCCATCAATATCACTTGTTCCACCAGCTTCTCTAAGGTCTAAAATACCATCGTTATCAGAATCTAAATCTAGGTAGTCTTTCTTACCATCGTTGTCCGAATCTGGATTTGCAGCCACCATAATACCGCTACCCGCGAAAGTTTCTCGTGAGTCAATTATTCCGTTCCCATCCGAATCCGTGCCCGACATATTGCCTTGAGAGGAAACATATTCTGCTGGAACTATTCCTCGGTTGGCTTCAATCGCATCAGGAATACCGTCATCATCAGAATCACGATCGAGATAGTTTGGAATACCGTCTCCATCAAAATCACTTGGCCCTTCAACACTATCTAATATTCCGTCATTATCAGAGTCAAGATCACATTCATTAGGCACGCCATCCCCATCTGCATCTCCAATACCTTCTTGAATATCACTTAAGCCATCTCCATCACAATCAATTCCTGTAGCCAAACCGAAGTTATTGTTACTATCAGATTCTCCAAAATTTACATTGTCAGAAAAGACTATGATTTCCACATTATCAGTAGTGAGTGTATAGCCTGATGGATAGGAAATGAATTCGGTGGTAGCCAGTAGGGTTCCCGTAGTTGCGTAGAAAAAAGTGTAATTACCGTTAATATCGGTTATTGTGGATTGTATCCGAGTGTCTTCAGGGTCCACCTGACCATTACTGTTTTTATCAAGGTAGAGATAAATCGTTACGTTTTGAATTCCAGGTTCTCCAGCATCTTTAACTCCATCAATATCAAGGTCTTCGTAAACCGTGCCTGTTATTGTATTTGCATCTGCTACTAAAGCGGCCAAAGCTTCCACATCACTGCCCGTGAAGGTGTGAAAATTTGAAAATACGCCCGTAGTAATATTTATCTCTCCCAGCCTGTTTTCAGCCCCACCATCTGAGCCATATAAGCGACCATCATTGCTGAATGCTAATCCTTCAATATCATTTTCTGAAAGGTGGGCAACGAATTCAAACTCACCAGTCGCTCTGTTTACTCGGAACAAAATATCATTTACGCCACCATTATTGGAAACTCCATAGATTTGTCGTGTGATAGGATCAATTGCAATGTCATCTACATCTACATCGATTCCATCCCCTTTAATCTCTAGGTAATCTATGCCTGTTCCAAAAGCATTAGGCACAAACCTGCCCGTTGTTAAGTTAATTTGGAAGAGCAAATCTGCCCCCGGACTTTTACGTTCCACCGCCCACATGATTAATGATTGAGCGCCTAGCATCAAGCCATCAACATCATTTAAAGTTTTAGGACCCGCAGCTCCGTTTGCCGTACCTCCTCCATCTATTTCTCCAATTAGGGTAAATGCCCCCGTGGTTCTATTGAGCGTACCAAAATCTCCTGCATCAGCAGCATATAAAGTTCTGGAAGTTGGAATAGGGTAATAAGCTATGGCCTCAATGTCTGACCTGCCTGTGCTACCAATTAGAGTGGTTACACCTGTAACTCTATTAATAGTATAAAGACTATTGTTCCCATCGGAGACATAGTAAAACAAATCAGGATTTTGCGAATACACCTTTAAGCTTAAAATTAAGCACAGGGTGAACAGGAGGCGAAATCTCATTTTTTTAAAACTATTAAAAACAGTTATGTAAGCTACAGATCATATAAAACCGTTAGGGGGTGGGCCCTTAAATTGTGTGGTTTTTGGTAACTATCTTTTTTTGAGGTTTGCAAAGGTAGATGAGGAATATGGATAAACAATACGGTGTTAAAAAATAAACTTAGGCGCCCTATGACGGTGATTTTTGTCATTCCATCATGTTTTTCATACCAGGCTCCGATGCTATACGTTCGGTGAGAATTGGGTCAATAAATTGAGCCCTGAACAAATCGAAAATATGTATTCAGGCATTCTTTATTATCGCCTGAATACATGAGTTATTAATAGGAGTCTTTTTTTAGAAGTAAGCCGTCAAGTGGTAGGTGAGCGCCAGCGATAAATTCCTTTTACAGCACAAAAAAAGGCCACAATTCACATTGCAGCCTTTGATACTTCTTAAGTCTGGTTTTTAATCAGCGATTAGCCAGTTACAACGATCTTAAACTTTAGCAGCTTACCATTGACCACCATAGTCAGTAGATGAACTCCTTGGCTAATCTGGCTTACATTAATCTCCAGTCTGTCCCCAGTTCTTTGTGTCTCTATACGTACTTCTGTTCCGTTCATTTGGTGCATTCGAATGGTGCCCAATTCAGCCTCTTGATCCAGACTTATGTATAAGGTTTGACCTTTTTGGAGTGGGTTAGGGTAAGGCTTTATCTCGATATCAGATTCCTTATAATAACTTATCCGTATAATTTCAGAAGCGTTTTCAACCCCGTTATGATCGATGTCAATCAGACGATAATAGTTATTTCCATTTACAGGATCGTTGTCCCTCAGCATGTAATTATTGATGTTATCTGTTGTTCCAGAACCGTCTAAATATCCTATGGTCTCAAAATCAATTCCGTTAACAGATCTCTCTAGTCTAAAGAGACTGTTTTCAACCTCACTTACCGTTGTCCACTTCAATACAATTTCGTCATCTTCAGCAGCGGCTTCAAACGAAAGTAAGGTAATTGGCAAAGCGTATTTTTCACCTGAAGCCAATGTGAAATAAGCGCCATCTGCAAAGTCTAGTTGGAAGCTTACAAAGCCATCTGAATCGACCACAAATGATTGAGAAATAACACTTGCTCCTGCTGAAAAATCGCCATCGGCATCTACCAACAATACGATTTGTGCTTCATCATTGGTACCCAAGTTTTCATCTGGCCCAAGTATACGGGTCACATCAAAGCGGACTGTAACCGTACCTACGGTACCTGTTTCCTGAACTCTCCACTCTCTGTTCAGTCTGCTCCTGACTTGAAGTTCATCAAACTCTCTATTCTCTTGGTTATGTAATGAAGTGCCATCATGACCCCACATCAAGGAAGACAGGTCTGTGGAAAATGCGCTGCCGTTTTGAGCATTACTGCTCTCCAAGCCATCGGTATTATCATCTAAACCCATTGCAACAATAGCATCTGAGTTTACACTTTGAGACTGAAGTTGATTCAAACAGCTTGCATCGTCTCTGGCAATACCAGCAACATTATTGTGTAAGGTTGTCACTTCAGAAGCATCCCAAAAAGGAGTACCGTTAGAAGCTAAATAATCTCCTTCTCCAGCCTCAAAAGCAGTGGCGTCTCCATCAGTATCTGACGACAGGGTTATGCCGTATTTAATGGCCAAATAACTTTCTATTCGCTGGCGAGTAGCCGTTGGTGTTAGGAGTTGGTTATAAACAATCACCTCAGAAATGAGGCCGTTGAACCTCCTCGTTCCATCGCCTTTTGCTCCAATCTGGAAGTTGTTAGATGTTTCTCCGCCATGGTCTGTGGTAAAGCTAATTTCTCTACCACCATTGATAAATACGCTTGAGCCATTGCTCTGGTCTTCATCAAAAACAACAGTTGAAAGTGTTGTTACCGATGCTGAATATAGGCCTGTAATATCATCTTCTGTACCCGTACCATTACTGACCGCTTCGTTTTCATTGGCCCCGGCTCCATCTAAGATATAACGATCAAAACTACCATTGTCTTCACCCCAAACCGAG
>CAXBPM010000007.1:0-26493 GCA_963977345.1 uncultured Roseivirga sp. | reverse complement strand
CCAATTGGCCTTTCGACATTCTGTGAATGTGCTGAGCTATTACTTCGTCTTCAATGTTGTCTTTGTTCCAGTTAGAAAAAAAGCTTTTCATTAATCGACCGATGTGGATAATGGCATTCTCTTTAGAATCTTCATCTTCCATTTCAACCGCCAATTTCACCATCATCTCTAGGTTTCTACCATAATGACGAAACTTGATCTCATCGGTTTTGTAAGCCATACGCTGTGGCTTTTTACCAATAGATTCTTTTTCAGGCATTGGGAAAGGAGACTCTACGTCTAAATCAAAACGTGACATGATGTATAAATCATCCCATACTTTTTGATCATATTCGGCATTTTCGCGAAGCAAATTTGGGTTGATCTGACGCATAAGGTCAGTTAGCGTTTGCGCGTATTGGTTGCGCTTTTCTTTGTCTTCAACGGTTTTGATATATTCAACCAGTTTCTGTACGTTTCTACCGTATTCCTTCTGGATTACATCTTCTCTTTGGGTATTATATTCTAAACTCATGTTTTTACTTTTCACTACGAAATTAACAATTATTCTGGAAGAAGAAGGTCTATTTGATCGTAGATATTCATCGGTTTGAGCACCGTTTTATAAAATTGATCCTTCTTTCGGACTTAATATAAACTTAACGCTTAAGGCGTAGGGTTGTTATGGCAGTAAGTTAATTCTTTTTTATTCTACAATCCTCAGCTTTGCGAAGCTTAATAGCAGGGTTTTTTCGCCAAAGCTCTCAAATATCACTTTTGCTTTTTTGTTCGAGCCCTCGACATCCATTTTATGCACCTTACCAAAACCGAATTTAGGGTGTTCCACTTTCATTCCTTCTTTAAGGTTTGAAATATCACTCGCGGTAAAATTATCCGAAGGCTTATGGTACGACATCGGCTTTTTAGGCGCAGCATTTCTATTCGCAATTAAGTTACGCGCATAGTTTGAACCCACCTCTGGCGCATTTCTATTAGGACTAAGACTTGATGATTTTTGTTCTCGGCTCCCGTATTTTGTGTTTACCTTAATATAGCTAGGGTCTACTTCTTCAATAAACCGGCTAGGTTCACAATTGAGTAAACGACCGTAACGGTAGCGGGATAGGGCATAAGAGAAGTATAGGTTTTCTTTTGCCCTGGTGATGGCCACATAGAACAGACGCCTCTCTTCTTCTAAATCGGCCCTGCTGCTCAACATCATTTGTGAGGGGAAAAGATCTTCCTCCATGCCCACAATGAATACATTCTTAAATTCAAGCCCTTTGGACGAGTGAATTGTCATTAAAGTAACGACATCGGTCTCTTCATTTTCCTTGTCATTATCCGTCAACAAGGCAATGTCCTGCATAAAGTTGTTGATTGATTTATCTTCAACCTCTGGGGTGTCGACAAACTCTTTGATAGCATTCAATAATTCCTGAACGTTTTCATAGCGGTTCAGGCCTTCAATGGTTTTGTCTGCGTACAGCTCTTTTAGTAAGCCAGAGTTTTTGGCAATATGACTGGCCGTTTCAAATGCATCTTTGGTCTCAACATAAATCTTGAAACTCTTGATCAACGTAACAAAATCGTTGATGGCGTTGGCGGCTCTGCCAGGTAAAAAGGAATTGATGTTGATGAGTACTTCCCACAGCGGAATATCATGCTCAAAGGCAGCGACTACAATTTTTTCTACCGAAGTAGGGCCGATGCCACGCTTTGGTAAATTGATGATTCTTCGGAAAGATTGTTCATCGTTAGAGTTGATGGCAAATCGTAGATAGCCCATCAAGTCCTTAATTTCTTTTCTTTGGTAGAATGAGAGCCCACCATAGATACGGTAAGCAATACCTGATTTTCTTAGCGCTTCTTCAATGGAACGCGACTGGCTATTTGTTCGGTACAGAATAGCAAAATCTTCGTTTTTAAAGTTTCGATTGGCCTTTTGCTCAAGAATCTCCGAGGCCACAAAGCGTCCTTCTTCATTGTCTGAAACCGACTTGATCAACTCAATTTGGTTGCCATCATTATTGGCGGTCCAAACGGTCTTTTTTAGTTGGCCTTTGTTTCTTCCAATTACAGAATTTGCCGCGTTAACTATGTTTTGGGTAGAACGATAGTTCTGTTCCAGTTTGATCACCTTCAGGTCTGGAAAGTCCTTTTCAAAATTCAGGATGTTTTCAATATCCGCTCCACGGAAAGCATAAATACTCTGTGCATCATCGCCTACAACCGCTATATTTTGGTTGACAGCTGAGAGTTTTTTTGTGATTAAGTACTGGGAAACGTTTGTGTCTTGAAACTCATCCACCAGCACGTACCTGAACCTGTGTTGATACTTGTTCAATACATCTAAGTGATCTCTGAAAAGCACGTTAGTATTGAACAGCAAATCGTCAAAATCCATGGCGTCTGCTTTTTTGCAACGCAAACTATAGGCCTTATAAAGCATGCCCATTTCTGGCTTCATGGCCGTGTCATCGTCTGCCTTGTAAACAGGGTTGGTAGTGTATTCTTGCCAAGAAATTAACCTGTTCTTTGCACTCGAAATCCTGCTGAGTACGGTATTGGGCTTATAAACCTTATCGTCTAAGCCATTTTCTTTTACAATGCTTCTGATCAGTGATTTAGAATCGTCTGTATCGTAAATGGTGAAATTGCTTGGGTAGCCTAATTTCCCTGCTTCGGCCCTGAGAATTCTGGCAAAAACGGAGTGAAAAGTACCCATCCAGAGGTTTCTGGCATTGGAGCCTACTACACTCTCAATCCTTTCACGCATTTCCTTTGCAGCCTTATTGGTAAAGGTGAGGGAAAGAATGTTGAACGGATCAACCCCTTTTTCCTGCATGAGGTATGCGATTCGGTAGGTGAGCACCCTTGTTTTTCCAGAGCCCGCACCAGCAATAATCATAGTGGGGCCTTCGGTGTTCACTACTCCTTCGTATTGAGGTTCATTAAGGGAAGAGAGGTAATCCATTCTGCACAGTTTTCAACCTGCAATTTAAGCTTTGATTCTAGTTTTTGGCTATTAAACTATAGAAGTATTCCTCATAGTTGTTAATTGTATTCTCCATACTGAAAGTCTTGAAGGCCGTGGTTAACCCGTTTTCAATAAATTTATCTCTGGTAGGCTGATGGGTGAGAAGTTCCTTTATTTTTGAAGAGAGTTCGGTAATGTCACCGTTTTCGAAGAGAAAGCCATTGTAGTCGTTTTGAACCACATCGGCTATACCACCAAAGTTGGTGGCAATTACAGGGCATTTCATTGCCATGGCTTCGATCAACACCAAACCGAAACCATCCATGGTAGAGGCAAGAATATTGATATCGAATAAACGGTAGAGGTTGAGCACTTCTTTTCCGGAAACATCACCCAAACAAATTACTTCATTTTTGAGACCGAACTGTTCAATGTAAGGGGTTAGCTGACCTTGTTCAATTCCTGCAAAAACGAGTTTAATACTTGGGTCATTGAGTTGGGCAACGGCTTCAATAATTTGAGGCTGCTCCTTGAAACGAGAAACACAACCGATTACTTTTTCCCCTACTTTGATTTTCAGTTGCTGCCTGAATTTCTCTACGGTTTCTTCATTCCATTGGGTTAAGCGCTCTGCAGGAATGCCGTTATGAATTACTTTTAGGTGTTTTTTTGGGTAGCCTTTTTGAGAAAAAATGGTTTTTAGTCCTTCACTAATCACCACAATTCCAGCAGTGTTTTTTACATAAAACCATTGTTGTAACCAGCCGCCAGCACTTAAAGGGTTTTGCCTTCTGGTATGAATAATTTCTACATTGAGATTGTACCTCAGTTTTGCGAAAATAGCTGTGTACCGATCATAACTCGATTGAGCGTTGATCAATTGAATGCCATGTTTTTGAACTGCATCTCTGATCTGTCGCCAGTTTTCGGTATCGAATTTCCCTTTGAATGTCATCGGTATTCGCTGCACTTTGCTGCCGTCCAGTAAATCCCAAATGAGCATGTCTTGCCTGCAACCAACAAAGACCTCATGCCCTTTTTCAGCCAACCCTTTTGCCAAATAAGCAATAGAGTTGGTAGAACCTGCCAAGCCGCCTTGGTAGGTGATGTAAAGAAGCCTCAGCTTGTCGTTAGGCATGTTTTAGATTAGTGCTTTGTTGATTAACCTTTCCAGCTAGATGGATCTTGTCTCCATTTTTCCAAAGATACTAAGTCGTCTTGGTTCACATAACCAAGTTCTTTGGCCTTTTCTAGCATAACAGAGTAGTTACTTAAGCAATGAAGTTTGATGCCAGCTTTCTCAAAGTTATCGTCTGCTAATGGAAAACCATAAGTGAAGATTGCCACCATTCCCAACACTTCATAACCAGCTGCCTTCAGCGCTTCAGCGGCTTTTAAAGAACTTCCTCCAGTAGAAACAAGGTCTTCTACAATAACTACCTTTTGACCGGGTGCAACTTTTCCTTCAATCAGGTTTTCCATGCCATGCCCTTTTGGCGAAGAGCGGACATAGATGAAAGGAAGCTCCAATTCATCGGCAAGCAAAGCGCCCTGTGGAATGCCCGCTGTAGCTACACCTGCAATAGATTGTGCTTCGGGGAACAATGTTTTGCAGGCCTCGGCAAGTGCCTTTTTTATGTAGGTTCTCGTTTCTGGAAATGAAAGCGATAAGCGGTTATCGCAATAGATTGGTGATTTCCAACCTGAACTCCATGTAAACGGTTGAGACTTATTTAGTTGAATTGCTTTTATTTCTAATAAATCGGAAGCAACTCTTAGTGCTGTATCTTTAGGGGTGCCTGTTTTTTCCATGGCACGAATTTAAGGGAATTTTTTTCTGAAATTTATAAACCCAACACAGGTATTGTTCTTAAAAAATATTTCATATTAGCAAAAATTAGTGCTCACAATAGATGAGGATATACATCAAAGATAAGCCCCTTCGCATCAAGCGGCCAGAGGAAGTTAAGGATCATTCTAAGTTCGATCTTGTTATAAACGTGGATGACGTTATCCTGAATGAAAAAGCATTCAGAGGTAATATGTTGATTACGAATGCTTCGCAAGGAATGATAAAGTCATTGCTCTTCATTTTGCATCATAGCAAGTTAAAAGGCTTCAAATCGGTTACACTTATTACTCCTGAATATGAGGAGACTATTCGTTTGATTAAGGATAAGTTTAAGATAATCAAAGCGGCAGGTGGAGTGGTGGAAAAAGACAACAAAGTGTTGATGATCCACCGGTTAGGGATGTGGGATTTCCCGAAAGGTAAAATTGAAGGAAAAGAAAGCGTTGAGGCCGGAGCTAAGAGAGAAGTGGAAGAAGAGTGCAGCGTAAAGGTGCATGTAAAGGAAGAGATTTGTGTTACCTGGCACACTTATGTGCGTGGTGGCAAAGATATTCTAAAGAAAACAAGTTGGTTTTTGATGGATAGCCTTGATGATTCTAAAATGAAACCTCAGGTGGACGAGGATATTGATGAAGTGAAATGGATGAACTCTAATGAGGTCAACGTAGCACTTTATAATACCTACCGTTCCATCAAGCATGTTTATAAAAAGTACAAGAAAAAGAGGGGAAAGAAAGCTGTTTAAAGCTCGTAGGGTATAAATTCCTGAACATCGCCACCATAGCGATGAACTTCTCTGATAATAGTAGAATTGACCGATGATAGCTCAGGAGATGTAATCAAGAATACAGTTTCGAGCTCATCGTTTAGATGTCTATTAACCTGAGATATACTATTCTCATATTCAAAATCTGTTGTGTTTCGCAAACCTCTTATCAGGTATTTGGCTTTCATTTTACTGGCCAAAGTGGCTGTCAGCTCATTGTAAACGACTACAGAAACCCTTGGTATTTTAGCGAAAGTTTCTTCGATTTTCTTCACCATGAAATCGATATCGAAGTATCTGTTTTGCTTGGCGGTATTGTAACCAATGGCAATGACTACTTCATCAAAAAGGCCTAAAGACCTCATTACAATGTCTTGATGTCCTTTGGTAAAAGGATCAAAAGAACCAGGGAAAATAGCAATGCGCTTCATAGCAATAGGGTATTTGTTATGAATTGATGGTAGAGAAGCTCCCAAATATTTCTACATGTTCGTAAAGCTCTATTTCATCAAACTGATGACTCATTTTAAGTTGGGTAGACCTTTTACCCAAGCTAAGGTTTTTAAAGTACTTTTTCAGTAATGGCTCCAAGCTTTTTATTTTGTCCTGAACGCCCCAAAGTACAATTGGAGTATCCTGGCCGTCTTGACTGAATTGCTGAATAGACATTAGAACCAACTTAGGCAGTTGCTTGATGTCGCCAATTTTAAATTGATTGTAAATCATCAGTTTTTGCCCATTAAAACCCGCTAGCATTAAAGTGTCTGAATTACAATTCAGATATAAGGCTGGTTTTGGGACTTTAAGCAGTTTGTCCTCAATACTATTTAAAAAGGCAGAACCTTCATGGAAAACATGGATACTCGCCTTTTTATACTTTGAGAAAAACCAATCTTGAATCGCTGCTGGGTAGCCAAAAACATAAGTGGCCGCTAGCGATTTGTGTTGCTGTATTGCGTAGTTATCTAAATCAGGATTACTATCTGTGTTGAGCCTTATGTAATTGTAAGCCGAATCTTCGTCAAACAAGAAACTAGGTACCAAGCAGAATTGATTATTTCTAATATGGATATGTATAGTTGGCCAAAACCCAGCTGGAACCAACTCATGCTGATCATGAATTTTGTTCAGGAAATCAATAGGGGAGGATTCAATCAGGTAATTCTCGAACAAAAGAAGTTTTTGCATTTGCTCGTCAAATACTGTGATTTGGCAATCACGCTCGCCAATAAAAAACGAAAGACGACATTGATCAATATGATCAATGTTCATTCTTTCGTCTTTGATTTTTATGAGTTGTTGGTTTGTAACAGTACTCACTATAATGATTTACTACCAGTTACCTGAAGTGGTAATCTCAGTTCTAGAACCGAAACGTAAAGGTCTTCTATTCTTAATTTCGTTATCCTCTGTTCTTGATCTGTCGAAAGGAAAAGTATCAACTACCTCAACATAGTCTACAGTAACCCCTGAACGAACAGAGTCTTTTGCATAAAGCGAAAAGTATTTGTTTGGAGCGTGCGGTAGTTTTGGTAAGTTCATTGGGTTGAAATTCGGTATTTTAAACAATGAATCTCTCACTGTTCTAAAACCTAAGGTGTCATAAGAAAAAGTTGAAATCTCTTCACCGTAAGCCTGAGGAGTAATGGTTTCATTTCTTTGGATTAACCAAATTTTACCACTGTCTACATAAGATATTAATTTCTCCCAAGTATCGGCATAATCACCAAAGGTAACTCGGTATGCAATTTGGGCATCACGAATGAGCTCAAGCTTGGCTTTTACCGTAGCTTCTACTCTTTCGATTTCTTTTGCTTTCTCAATAGTTGAGTTGATACTGTCATAAAGGAAGTAGCCAAATGTGATGGCTCCAAGGAATATGACTACAGTAAGGATTTTAGTTAGGCTCATTTTTAAGGTTGATCTTTTTGCGAAAATAACTATTTTATTAGGTAACTGAAATAAATCGAACTGCTATTTTATGCAATTCTAATGAATTTTGAAATAGCCTGTCTGATTTAAAAAGGCTTTCGAAACTAGTAATATTTTGAATAACATGATGCAATCGATGGTTAGTGATTCGTTTTATTTCTTCAAAGGGTTTAAAATCGGTTTGAGTGATGTTTTGAGAATCAGCTTCTATATCAACTTAAGCGCCTTTTTTGGCTTTTTCTGATTGTTTAGTACTCAAGAATATTTTTTTACAATTTAACAGTGGATTGAGACACTCATATGCGCGAATGAGATTTTTCGATTCCAATGATCATAAACCAGAGGGCCAACACTTCAAAGTACTAATTATTAGAAACGTTTAGGGCCTTCATCAACTGTGATTTCAGAAGTTCCGATTCGCTTGGCCTTGGCGCGTCTTTGTTCACCAACCGTCCATTGGTATCGTAAATCATGTAGCGTGGAATAAATTGAATTTCTAAATCGTCCATTTGCAATGAATTATCCGCATTCATGATTCGGTAATTGGTGCCATCCTCTAATGCTAACTTTTTTAGAGCCTTTTGCCACGGTTCCTCTGTTCGGTCAGTGGAAAGGTAGAGGTAGACGATATTCTCATTATTTAATTCATTCTGGAATTTCTTAGAACTTGGCATTTCAGCAATACACGGGGCGCACCAGCTGGCCCAATAATCTACATAAATGACTTTCCCTTTGTTGGCTGAAATAAATTCATTCAGCGTTCCAGTCTTTCCGCTATTGTCTACTAACTGAACATCATCATCTATTTCAAATTTGACATTATACTTTTTCACAAAGTCATTAAACAACACAGTGTCTTGATAGTCATTTTTGAATTTGGTGAGGTACTTAAGTCTCGTTTCAATATTGAAATCTCCAGTCTCAGAGAGTATTTTATCCAAATTTTTGTACTGAAGAAGTTTTTGCTCGGTTGGACTGAACGCTCTAGACCCTTGTATTGAGTCGTATGAGGTAGCGTAGTCTCTTATACTGCTTGCACTACCTCTGCCTCTCATTTCAAGCTTCGGAAGAGGGTAGAGTCGCTTGGCTTTAGTTTCTATGAAATTTTGGTAAACTCCTGAAACGAGAAGTGAGTCATTTCTAATCGCAAGCACTGGGTGATCTCTTTCTAAGTCTTTTAAAATTTGACGCAAATACTCGAAGTTCTCTTCTTCCGGAACATACCTTAATTCGGTCACTTTATTGGTTAGCTTCCAATACAAGTCACTTAGCATGGCATTATGATGCTGATCAGTGATTAAACCCTGTTCTTTGAAGGAATTGATTCGTTTAATGTCTTCCGTTAACTCTTGATTCAATACTTCCCCCATCTTGATTCTGTAGTTTTTCACAAATTCTTGAGAGCTAATGGTCTTGTCTTCACCTCTGGAATATAGTCTAAAACCCAGTACAGAGTGATTAAAGATAATCATTGCGGGTATGTCGTCTTGGTACACGGAGTCTCGTTGATGTAGACTGAAGTTTGTGACCTCCTTATTTTCATTTCGGTTAATGATTTCCGCGATTGGTTTTTTGCCCTCATAATTGAAAACAACGGTATCTCCTTTGCTAAAATAATAGGAGAGTTCATCTATGGCTTTGTAGGTGAGTTTAACTTCAAGCAAATCACGCTTGGTACTTATAATTACGGTATCTGATGGTGCATTAGCTTCAAAGCGATAACGGGTTGGTATTAAAGCATCATTGACAGTTTGAATCTGATACCCATTTCCCGAGGCAATATCCCCAACAGGCTGATCATGAAAAGTAGGGAAAGTGTATCTAGCATGCGATTGAGGGTTGTTAAAGATTAGAACGACCTGATCGGGCAATTGAGGCTGGTCTACTGGCTTGTCTTTGTAATCACTACAGCCTAAAGTCGAGATTAAGATCAAATAAATGAGGTGCTTATTCATAGCATGTGGTTTGTTCTATAAATATATAGAAATATCACATTTATAAACTAATTAATTAGTTATTTGTTTTTCGAATAGCCAGTCCTGCTTAATAGACTATCGAAACTGCTTATGTTTTGAATCACATAATGCAAATGTGCTTTTGGGAGTTGTTGTATTTCTTCAAAGGATTTGAACTCTACTTTTGTGATGATTTGTGCATCAGCCTCCATTTCAGGGTCAACGCCTTTTTTGAGCTTTCCGCCCGTTATTTTTACTTCAAAAAATAATTCAATGCCATGGAGTGGTGGGTCGAGGAATTCATGAACAAAAATAAATTTCACTACTTCAATGTCTAAATGGGTTTCTTCTATAAACTCCCGCTTCAGCGCTTCATGGGCATTTTCTCCATACTCCATACCTCCGCCTGGAGGAGCCCATAAAGAGCCTGTTTTTCCTAATGCAGCATGGTGAACCATCAGCAGGCCTTCTTCGGTAATGCAGATGCCGCAAACCCGAACCCGAAGTTTTTCGCCATAATTAGATTTGATTTTGGATTCCAGTGAGTCCATAAGTAGGAGATACGATATATTTGTCCAAAATTGAAAAGATGATAAAGGTATTGAATCCCAACTTTAAATCAAGAATAGAAAAATTCCTTGAAAGGCAATATTTCATGAAGCTGGTAGGCTTTGATTTGAATGTAATTGAAGCAGGAACAACTGAGGGGTGGCTGACTTTGACGCAGGAACATCAGCAGCAAACAGGCTTGGTACATGGAGGCGTTACAGCTACCGTGGCAGATATTGTTGCAGGTTTTGCAGCATATACGGTTGTGCCAGAAGATCACCATGTGGTGACGGGGGAGATCAAAATATCTTATTTTTCTAAAGGAAAAGGAGATCGAATGCATGCCATTGGCAAAGTGATTAAGCAAGGTAGAAAGTTGAACTTCTGCGAAGCGGAAGTATGGTGCTTAGATGGTGAAAAAAGGACATTAATTGCTAAAGCCACCACGACTATGGCCACTATTTTCCCTGAGGACATTTCACGCGCTAAGCAATAACCATTGGCAAAACCTTCTGAAATATTATTGAGCAAATTCCCTTTTGAGCCCACTTCTGGTCAAAAGGAGCTTTTCCGTATGTTCGATGAATTTCTTCTGGACAAAGATTTAGTAAAGCCTACACTGACCATTCGAGGGTATGCTGGAACGGGAAAAACTACTGTGATTGGAGCGATAGTAAATATGCTTCCCTTCTTCAATATGAAGTATGTGTTGATGGCACCCACAGGCCGAGCGGCCAAAGTGATGTCTTCTTATTCCAAACGCACGGCTTTTACGATTCACAAAAAGATCTTCCAGCAAACAGAAGAGCCTGGGGGAAGTCTCCGTTTTTCGCGTCAGAAGAATTACCACACCAATACGCTTTTTATAGTCGATGAAGCTTCAATGCTTTCCGATCAATCGGATTACGGCACAAAGGGTTTGTTGACCGAGTTGATGGACTACGTGTTTGAAAAGGAGGGGAATAGGCTTTTGCTGATTGGTGATGTGGCCCAGCTTCCGCCAGTTGGTAGCGCTGAAAGCCCAGCTTTGGAAGCCTCTTATCTAAAAAATAATTTCAAAACGGATAACTTTTCCATTGAGCTTACCGAAGTAATGCGGCAGGAGGAATCTTCGGGAATTCTCTTCAATGCCACCCAGTTAAGGAGGGAGTTAGGTAAGGAGAAGTTTGATATTAAGTTTACCACAGGTCAGTTTAAAGATATTTTTAAAATGACTGGTGAAAAGCTGGAAGATGGACTTCGCTATGCCTATGATAAATATGGTACAGAGAATACGGTAATTGTTTGTCGGTCGAATAAAAATGCGGTGCAGTACAATCAGTACATCCGTAGAGCCATTCAATATAGAGAAGACGAATTGGAGGCTGGCGATATATTGATGATTGTGCGAAACAACTATCATTATTTGCCAGAGAATACGCCTGGTGGTTTTTTGGCCAATGGGGACTTTGTAGTGGTGATGAAAATCGTTCGCTTCGAAGATGTTTACGGATTGCGCTTTGCTACACTGAACCTGCGATTACTCGATTACCCTGACCATGAGCCTTTCGAAGCCAAAGTGATTTTGGACACTCTTTATACGCCAGAAGCATCATTGCCGAGTACAGAGCAAAAAAAGCTTTACGAGCAAGTGGTAGAAGACTATGCGGATGTAGAATCGAAAGGAGAGCGAATAAAACTGATTAAGAAAGACCCGTATCTGAATGCCCTGCAAGTGAAGTTTGCTTATGCGCTCACCTGCCACAAGTCGCAAGGTGGGCAATGGGAGGCGGTGTTTGTAGATCAAGGTTACCTGAATGAAGACATGATTGATCAGGATTATTTGCGCTGGTTGTATACCGCAGTCACGCGTGCCTCAAAGGAGCTTTTCCTCGTTAATTTTCATCAGAAGTTCTTCTGATTTACCTTTTTGCAATCTTTATTTTTAGGATTTTTGGTGAATTGACTCACTGATAGTTATGACTTTTGGTGAATCAGTTCACCAAAGGTTAAGTTTGCGCTGCTCCTAAAGACTATTCTTAACCCCTAAAACCAAAAACAACCAACCCATAATAAAGCCCAAACCTCCAATTGGAGTAATGGCGCCCAACCATGTAACATTGGTCAGTGATAAGGTGTAGAGTGATCCGCTAAAAATGAATATGCCAGCTACAAAGCAGATGGCAGCATAACCGAAATAGTTACTTTGATAGTTGATCATTAAGAAGCCCAAAACTAAAAGCGCCAAGGTATGGTAAAACTGGTATTTTACGCCTGTTTCAAAAGTGGCCAATCGATTATTGGCGGTCAATGTGCTTTCCAGAGCATGCGCACCAAAGGCACCAATGGCTACGGATAACATTCCAAATATTCCTGCTAAGATTAAAACTGTTTTTGCGCTCATTATTGATTGTAGTTTCGTCCTCCAAAAATAGCAGATCCAATCCTCACCATAGTGCTTCCTGCCTCGCAAGCTACTTGGTAATCGCTGGTCATGCCCATTGATAATTCTTTCATTTCTACATTTTCAGAATGAATTTCGGCTTTAATTTGCTCGAAAAGTTCCTTCAGCCCAGTGAATTCATTCTTCACCCTTTGCATGTCGTCAGTATTGGTGGCCATACCCATCAGCCCAACAACTTTAATGTGCTTCAAATCTTTAAAGGCTTCAGATTTTAAGAAGTCAAGTAACTCTTCTTCTGAAAACCCAAATTTGCTTTCTTCTTTGGCGATGAAGACCTGAAGTAAACAAGGAATAATACGCTCATATTTCTCTGCTTGCTTATCGATTTCCTTCAAAAGTCGATCACTATCCACTGCATGAATGAGGTGAACAAAAGGAGCAATGTACTTTACTTTATTTCGCTGCAAGTGGCCAATCATGTGCCACTCAATGTCTTTCGGTAACGCTTCTACCTTTTCTGTAAGCTCTTGCACTTTGTTTTCGCCAAAGGCACGTTGCCCTGTCTCATAAGCCTGTAACAAATCTTCCTTGGGCTTAGTCTTACTAACGGCAATCAATTGAGCACCGAATGGTTTTAGAATTTCGCGATATTTTTTTATGTTGTTTTCTACACTCATTTGAGTTGCCTTATTTTCAGTAGTACTTTTGTTTATATTTGAAACTCTCAGTAGACTCCAAAGTTAGGATAAATTCGCTTTGAAGTGGGCTTGCTGATCATATGAAATTAATTGAATGGCCATATTAGGGACTATACTTAAAAGAGGAATAAAGCTTAGGGAAACATTAGAACAAGATTATACATCGCCCTATGAGCTTCAGAAAAAGGAGTTGTCTAAACTGCTTATTAGCGCAAGAAACACACAGTTTGGTAGAGAATATGATTTTGTAAGTGTCCTTGAATCTTTCAGAAATCATGGTGGACACGATTTTTTGGATAAGTTTAAAGCCAACGTGCCCGTATGTGATTACGAAAAGATGAATGCGGATTGGTGGCATAAAATCAGAGAAGGTGAAGAGGATGTTTGCTGGCCGGGTAAAACGAAGTTTTTTGCCTTAAGCTCTGGTACTTCAGGCGCAGCCTCAAAATATATACCTGTCACCAAGGATATGATCCGCCAGATCAGAAGAACAGGAACAAGACATATCTATACACTTTCTAAATACGATTTACCCGATAAATTCTTCCAGTCTGGTATGCTCATGCTGGGAGGAAGTACCTCGCTCAATTTCTCTGGAAACTATTATTATGGTGACTTGAGTGGTATCACTACTGGGCAGTTACCGCTTTGGGTGCAGGGTTTTTCAAGACCAACGCCAAAGATTAAAAAGAACAAAGATTGGGCAGCCAAGCTAGACGAAATTGTGGAGTCGGCTCCAAAATGGAATATTGGGATGATTGTGGGGGTGCCCGCATGGATGCAGATTTTATTAGAACGAATTATTGAAAGGTATCATGTCAAGGATATTCATGAGATTTGGCCAAACCTGCAGGCTTTTGTACATGGTGGAGTGTCGTTCGAACCTTATAAAAAGGGATTTGAAAAACTATTGGGTAAGCCGGTTCATTTTATAGAAACTTATTTGGCTTCCGAAGGATTTTTGGCCTTCCAATCTGAGCCGAATAAAAGATCAATGAGGCTTGTGCTCAACAATGGCATTTTCTATGAGTTTGTACCCTTTAACGATAAGAATTTTAGCCCCGATGGTGTCATTGTTGATCACCCAGAAACGGTCATGATTGATCAAGTGGAAGAAGGTAAGGATTATGCTTTATTGATTTCTACCTGCGCTGGAGCATGGCGTTATCAAATTGGAGATACTGTTAAGCTTGTAGATAAAAGGAATTCGGAGATTATAATTACCGGCCGCACGAAGCATTTCTTAAGTCTTTGTGGCGAACACCTTTCTGTAGATAATATGAATCATGCTATTGAGGTGGCTGCCGAAGAATTGAATATTAGCGTTAAGGAATTTACCGTAACAGGCATTCCGGATGGTACATTATTCTCGCATAAATGGTATGTAGGTACTGATGATGAAGTGGATAGCGCTGCCTTGTGCGAACGAATTGACGCCCATCTTAAGGTGGTGAATGATGACTATGCCGTAGAGCGAAAGCATGCCTTGAAGAATGTAACTTTAGAGATTATACCGACATTGGTTTTCTATGACTGGATGCGCTCAGAAGGTAAAGAAGGTGGTCAATCCAAGTTTCCGAGGGTACTCAAAGGTGATCACCTAAGTAGTTGGTCAAGTTTTCTCGCGCAACAACCTAAGAAGTCCTGATGCATCCTTTACTCAATGGTTTATTGTTTGGCTTGTTACTTTGTGTGCTGATCGGCCCTGTTTTCTTTGCACTCATTCAGAATAGTATAGAAAAGGGCTTTTGGTCTGGATTCTTTATGGCCATTGGGGTGGCGCTAAGCGATATCTTTTATATCGTAATTACCTACTTCGGAGTTTCTCAACTTGTGGAGAGTGAGAACTTTAAAATGTGGCTGGGAGGAGTAGGGGGAGTTATTATGCTGGTGTTTGGACTTTTCTATTTGTTTAAATCCGTGCCTAAAACAACCGTCATGAAGAATACCAATGGTGGTAAACACGGCTTCAAACAGGTATTAAAAGGTTTTTTTCTGAATGGCGTAAATCCCTTTGTGCTGTTCTTTTGGATCGGGATTATGAGTAAAGTCTCCATCGATTTTGAATATACTTCAAATCAAGCCTTTGCATTTTTTGCTGCTCTAGTCGGTACAGTGTTTATTGTAGATGTCCTTAAGTCATATTTCGCTACTAAGCTCAGAGAGATCGTTACAGCTCGTTTTATGAGAATAATGAACCGCACTGTAGGTGTGGCTTTGATCCTTTTTGCCCTTCGTTTGATTAATTTCTTACTAGAGGGTTTTGGTGTTCAACTCTTTGCGTAGCCATGAAAAAATCACTCTTTCTTGCGGTATTTCTGGTTTTCGTCACCTTTCAGGCGCTTGGGCAATCATCTGAACTTACAGCATTTAATGCCGATCGTCTAGAACTAAATAAGGTAGGAATGATTGTTTTAGGCAGTTGGGCTATAGGAAATTTCGCCAGCAACGCTGCACTGTTAAGAAATCCCAGATCTAAAGAGCAAGGCCATTTTTACAGAATGAATATTTATTGGAATGTAGTGAATTTAGCCCTGGCCGTTCCTGGCTTACGCAACTCCCTAATTACCGAGCCAAGTTCAATTGGTCTAACGGAATCCATTGGTGATTACCACCAGATGGGTAAAGTGCTTTTGATTAATGCAGGATTAGATGTAGCCTATATTACGGGTGGTTTCTTAATGAAAGAAATGGCCAAAACACGACCAAATAAGCAAGATTTACTGAATGGATACGGTAAGTCTCTAATGCTCCAAGGAGGATTTCTCTTTGCTTTTGATATAGTGATGTATGGCTTACTGCAATCTAAGAGTGAGAGCCTGAATAAAATACTAGAAACAGTAACCGTAAATGCTGAGGGGTTGAGTCTGGCTTTTAGATTTTAAGTGAGTATCACACTTCGAAAATAGGCGCTAATCGTAGTCGCCTAATCCTCCAACACGTTACTCACAAAAGTACTTTTAGAGAGCATAAATAGAATAAAGAAAACCAAGCCCCATTTGGCATAAATAGGATAGAAGTCCGTAGTGTTCTTGTAACGGGTTTCTTTGATTTCAGCTTTCTCATATTGATCAATTAAACTGAAAACGTTTGAAAGCGCTGCGTTATCAGAAGCACGATAGAACTGGCCATCACCAATCTCGGCAATCTTTCTTAGCGTGGTTTCATCCAACGTATTCTCTATGTAATTGGGTCTGCCAAAGAAGTCTTTTCCGTAAGGTACTTTCCCATCCTTACCAATACCAATGGTATAGATTTTAATACCGTAAGCAGCGGCTAATTCAGCTGCAGTAATCGGATCAATGTTTCCAGCGGTGTTGTCTCCATCACTCAATAAAATCATCACCTTAGAAGCCGCGGTTGATTCCGTCATTCGGTTGGTTCCAGTAGCAATGGCACTACCAATGGCCGTGCCTCTATTCTCGATTTTACCAAAGTCTACCTCAGTGTCAATGAAACTACCTAGTAATTCATAATCCGTAGTTAATGGAGAAAGTGAATAGGCATCACCAGAAAATATTACGAGTCCAATTCTATCTTGAAAACGACCGGAAATAAAGCCACGGGCTGTTTCTTTAGCCGCTTCAAGTCGGTTTGGTTTAAAATCTTCAATCTGCATTGATTCAGAGGTGTCAATCATCAATACGATATCAATGCCTTCTGTCCATTGCTCTACTTCTTCATTGGTTCGCTGAGGACGAGCAAGCGCTACAATCAGCATGGCTAAGGCCAAAGCGGTGAATAGGTTAGGAATCACTCTCAAATAGCTTGTCCAGCTACGTTCTATGTCTTGTTTGGGAAGTGCAACAGGCAGTTTTTGCTTTATTTTAGTGCCTATCAGCCATTTAAGAAGAAACAGAATCAGAACTAATGGAAGAGCGTATAGAAAAATCGGAAACGCCCAATCAAAGGATTTGAAACCCGTAGGAGTAAACCACTCCATTGAAAGCCAACTATATTTCGATTCGTCAAGCATTTTTAATTACTTCTGAAATGTGATTGTATCGGTCTTGAGTATAGTCTTTCAAAAACTCAAAATCGTTCTGTAAGGCAGAAACGGTAGCCCTGCTGTATATGTTTTTATCAATGGATTTGAGCGTTTCCTCCAAGCTGGAACTTTGTGTCAATAATACAATTTCCTTGGTGGTTAGTTTGGTGTAGGGTAAGCTTTCCAAACCTTCCATATAGCTCTTCCAGTACTTTAAAGTCTTTTCAATATTCGCCTTTGTAGTGTCATTGCTCAAAGCATCAATCTGCAGATCGAAGCCCGCGTAGAACTTCTCAAGGCCTTTATTTAGCCTGTAAAGTCTTATTCTTTTTCTGATTTCTTTACCCCAAACTACTAAAACGATTATGGCCAATACACCCAAAACTACTAAGGCAATAATCAAATAAGGATAGTTGAACTCCAGTGAAACAGGCCTGTAGTAGGAGTTTTCTTCCATACTCACACTATCGGGCATTTGCGTAACTACCTGATCGAGAATAATGGAATCCATTAAACTGAAATTCGGAATGCTGTCGCTTGCTGTAATAAGAAACACAGGTAAGGACAGTCTCTGAACCGTATCGATTTCAAAAGTGGTGAGGTAGTACACCGCACTGTCAATACTGTTCAAGTCGTCAGACTGCGTATTGAAATACTCCTTTCTAACCAGCTCAAACGGAGCGAAATTATAGAGCGAATCAGGAAATATAACGGACCTGTTCTTCTTGTCTTTATAACTGAAAATGAACGGAACCGGCTCACCGATTTTCACACTGTCTTTCAGGAAAAAACCAATAGGCTTTGTTTCCTGAGCATGAATTGCCTGACTTCCAGAAAAAATTAAGGCGGCTAGAATGGTAAGTTTAACGATCTTAATCACGCTTCATTGATTTATTTCGCAGTTTGAAAAGTTTGATGAGTTGGGGGATGTAATAATCCTTGGTGTTGATTTCTACATAATTGATCTGGTGCTTTCTGCAAAACATCTGCAAGTCATCTTTATTCGTAGAGTATCGTTTTTCTAGCTTATTTCTGAAGTCCCTTGATGAAGTGTTTACCCACACCGTTTTACGGCTCTCTTTGTCGTAAACAGGAATTATTCCCAAGTTAGGTAAATTAGTTTCTCTGTCGTCTTTTAAGTGAATCACCACAAGGTCATGCTTATTAGACAGTGTTCTTAGGTTCTTTTCGTAATCGGTGTCAATAAAATCCGAAATCAAAATCACCACACTCTTTTTATTGATGGCTTCAAGTGCTAAGGCAATCGCTTTGCTGATGTTCGTCTTTCCTGATTTCGGTTTCAGGTTATAGAGTTCATGAATAATGGCATAACCATGTTTGTTGCCTTTTCCAGACTTCACAAACTTTTCTTTTTGATCTGAAAAGCAAATGAGCCCCACTCTATTTTGCTCCTTAACAGCGGAGAGCGTTAAAACCGAAGCGATTTCTTTCCCCACATCTACCTTTTGGGCGCCTGGGTTTCCTATTTCTTGTGAACCACTCACATCGAGTAAGAAGAAAACGGTTTGTTCTTTTTCTTCCTTAAAAGTCTTTACAAAGGTTCCATGCCCTTTGGCCGAAGTGTTCCAATCAATATTTCGGACGTCATCGCCATAGTGGTATTCGCGCACTCCGTCAAACTCCATCCCTGATCCTTTGAAAATGGAATGGAAATCCCCTTGCATCCGGGAATTGATGGCTTTTCTGATTTGTATTTCGTACTTCCTAAGCTTGGAAATTATGTGCTCCATATCTAAAAGGCCAAAAATAGAATTAAATCGGTTTTATTCAGCGTCAACTATCTTAAATTTGGTTAAGAAGCATTCCGCTACCGTGCAGAATACGTTACCTTTGACAAATTCGTTTGAAAATCGAAGTTGAAAATAAAATTGAGGATTGAGTGTGAAAAAGCTTTTTTTGTTGGCGGTTAGTTGCTTGTTTTTTACCTGCGGTAGTAAAGAAGAGTTGCCTGAAGGATTATTGTCAGAATCTGAGATGATCGACATCATGATTGATATCCGAGTAGCAGAGGGTAAGGTTACCCACTTGTTACTTAAGCCCGATTCCGCCAAACAGGTGTTTAAGATATTGGAAAACAGGATTTTCGAAGAGCATGATGTAGATACGGTAGCCTATAAAAGTAGCTATCAGTACTATTTGCTTCATCCAGAAAAGGCTTCTGTAATATTCTCAGCCACCTTGGATAGCCTCAATGTTATGAAAGAAAGAGTCACCAACGACAGATAAGAACAATACCCCTTTACCGAATGCTTTATCCCCCAAATTTAGAAGAAAAACTAGGTTTTGATAAGATCAGGACAATGTTGCTCGACCAATGCGAGAGTAACTTAGGTGCCCAGTTCGTTTCAAAAATAAAATATTCTACAGACCGTAATTCTATAGATAAGTGGTTGGAGCAAACCCACGAATTCACCAGAATTATCCAAAGTGGAGAGCTTTTCCCCAACGCAAACTATATCGATGTTTCATCACACCTTAAAAAGGTACAGATGGAAAACTCATTTCTTTCCGAAGAAGAGTTTTTTGATTTGCTGTTGGTTTTCAAAACTGCCGACCAATGCTTGGGCTTTTTTAGCCAAAAGCGAGAGGATTATCCGGAGCTCACTCAGCTTACCCATCCTTTGCTTTGGAATGATGCACTGCTCTGGTCCATCGACCGAAAGTTTGATGAGCGCGGAAAACTAAAAGACAATGCGTCTGCTTTATTGGCGGAAATCAGGAAAGGGATTTTTACCGAGCAACAAAGACTTAGAAAAGTACTTGATGGTATTTTAAGACGGGCACAAAAAGACGGTTTTACGCCTGATGATGTATCCATTACGATTCGTGAAGGTCGAATGGTAATTCCTGTGTTGGCGGAATACAAAAGAAGGGTGCGTGGCTTTGTGCATGGCGAATCTGCCACTGGCCAAACCGTTTATTTAGAACCTAGCGAAGTACTCGAAATCAATAATGAGGTTCGGGAGTTGGAGTATGCTGAAAAGCGCGAAGTCACACGAATTCTAACAGCATTGACCGATGAGGTGCGTCCAGAACTGGAGAACCTTTCAGGGATAATGAGATTTTTGGGCGTCATCGATTTTATTCGTGCCAAAGCTCGGTTCGGAATTGAAATTGAAGGCATAAAGCCTGTTTGGAACGAAAATAAAGGCTTTGAATGGAAGGAAGCTCGACATCCGTCACTTTACCTTTCCTTTAAAAAATTAGGAAAGACGGTAGTACCATTGAATATTTCACTCGATGCAGAAAAACGAATTTTGGTGATTTCTGGGCCAAATGCCGGAGGGAAGAGTGTTTGCCTGAAAACAGTAGGTTTATTACAGTACATGTTCCAATGTGGTTTATTGGTGTCGGTGAATGAAACTTCACGCTTCACCATCTACAACGACCTCTTCATTGATATTGGCGATGAACAATCTATCGAGAACGACTTAAGTACTTACAGTTCACACTTGGTGAACATGAAGAACCTTTTGGGACATGTTAATAAGGCCAGTTTATTTCTGATTGATGAATTTGGAACGGGTACCGAACCGCAGTTTGGAGGTGCTATTGCCGAGGCCATTTTGGATGAACTCCGAAGTTCAAAAGGCATGGGCGTAATTACTACGCACTATGGAAACCTAAAGGAATATGCTGACAAGCAACATGGCTTGGTGAATGGAGCCATGAAATACGATTTGAAGAACCTTCAACCCATTTATCAACTAGAAATTGGTAAACCTGGAAGTTCTTTCGCCTTAGAGATTGCCAGAAAAATTGGTCTTTCAAATCAGACTATAGAATACGCCAAATCTAAAGTAGGGGTGAAGCAGGTTTCAGTGGATCAGCTTTTAGGTCAGCTAGAAAGTCAACAGTACGAAGTAGAGAAAGCTGAGAAACGGGTGAAGACCAAGGAGAAGGAATTAGATGAGTTAACGACTCAGTATTCCGAGCTAAAATCTCACCTCGAAAACCAAGAGAAGAAAATACTGAATACGGCCAAACGTGAAGCCAAGGTGCTTTTGGATAGTGCCAATAAGGAAGTGGAACGTGTAATACGTGAAATCAAAGAAGCCCAAGCGGATAAGGAAAAAGTAAAGCAAGCCCGCGAAAGCTTAGAGGTTGCCAAGAAGAAAATAAAAATCACTTCGCAAGAAAAGGAGGAGGTTCAAACCGAGACGGGTGCCATTGAAGTAGGAAGTTATGTCCGTATTAAGGGACAAGAAACCTCAGGGAAAGTGGTGTCTATCAAGGGCAAGGATGTTGAGTTAAGTATTGGAGCATTAAGCTCTATGGTTAAGCTTAATCGCTTAGAGAAGATTACCCGCAAAGAAACCCGTGAAAAAGCCAATGTTATGCTAGGCAAAGCAGGAGTTTCGATCAACGAGAAAATGGCCAACTTCACTCAGAAGTTAGATATCCGTGGCTATCGTGCCGAAGAAGTGATTCCAAAACTAGAGCAATACATAGACGAAGCCATTTTACTTGGCTTTAACGAGCTCCACATTCTTCATGGAAAAGGCAATGGTGTGTTAAGGCAAATCGTCCGAACTCACCTCTCGTCCTACAAAGAAATTGCCCAAATGAAAGATGAACATGTAGACCGTGGAGGAGCAGGAATTACCGTGGTTACGATGAGGTAGTTATTGGTTTAATGGTCATTAGTCATTGGGTTATTTGCAATACTATTTGCCTTTACTCTGAAAGCTTGATGATTAGTCATCCCGTAGGCTCCGAGACTTCGGAGTTTTTCAGTAACACAGAAAATCTAGAGACTGCTTCGTTGCAGTCCATTGCTATCGCATGGCCTACGCCTCGCAGTGACGGTCATTTTTGGCGTCATTGCTCCTTCGCTGAAGCTTCTGCGCAAGCGTTGCGAACCTGTAAGAGTAAATCGGAGTGAATAAGTATACGTGAAGTAATCTCACTTTTTAAATTACAGAAACTGCTGGCTAGAGACTGCTTCGTTGCAGTCCATTGCTATCGCATGGCCTACGCCTCGCAGTGACGATCTTGATTTATGCTTTGCGTTTCTTTGCGTTCTCTGCGGTGAATATCCCTAAACCAACTTCAACATCGCATCATAGTCAATCGACATGTGCGAACTGTTATGTACTGCCTTGCCGTTTTTGATGACAATGGCTTGTGGGGATTCATGCTGCACACGAAATTGTTCGGCAACAGCGTTTGAGATTTCTCTAAACTGAATCAGATCTAAGTAATAGACTTTCAGTTCGTTACCTTCTGCTGTCCAGTTACGTTCCAATCGGTTCAGCGCCATGCTGCTAATGCTGCAACGGGTGCTGTGCTTATAAATCACGACCGTTTGGTTTTTACTCTCTTCAATAATTTCAGAAATTTGATCTAAACGCTCCAACCTATTCCACGGCACTTCAACAGTGTCTTCCTTCTTTTTATTCCAAAACATAAAGCTTAGTAATTTATCAAGTCATTTAACTTCTCTACAAGTCTTTGTTTTGGTAAAAAGTTCTCTTCAAGGTGTTTTCCGAATGGAACAGCGGTATCCAAGCTGCCAACCCTTGCTACAGGAGCATCTAAATATTGGAAACAGTTTTCACCAATCCAGGCCGCTATTTCGGCACCAATACCTCCCGTAAGTGTGTCTTCGTGTAATACAATTACCTTATTGGTTTTCTTCACCGTAGCTTCAACGGCTTCCTTATCCCAAGGCAGCAAAGTTCTTAAGTCTATAATTTCTATTGAGGCTTCCGAAGTGGCAGCCAATTCTTTCGCCCAATGCACACCCATACCATAAGTAATGATCGAAACATCATCACCTTCTTGCGCAATGGCAGCTTTCCCTACTTCAACCGTGTAATAATCATCTGGAATATTTTCGGTTACAGAACGGTACATCACTTTGTGTTCGAAGAACAAGTAAGGATTTGGATCTTCAATGGCCGCAGCCAAAAGCCCTTTAGCATCTCTTGGGTTAGAAGGGTAAACGATTTTCAAACCAGGAGTGTGGAAGAACCAAGCTTCGTTGGATTGCGAGTGGAATGGCCCAGCGCCAACGCCAGCCCCTGTTGGCATCCGCACCACGACATCTGCATTTTGCCCCCAACGGTAGTGGCTTTTCGCGAGGTTGTTGATGATTTGGTTGAAACCACAAGTAACGAAATCGGCAAACTGCATTTCAACCATGGCTTTGTAACCATTAATACAAAGGCCGAGCCCGGTACCGATAATTGCAGACTCGCACAAAGGCGTGTTACGCACCCTTCCGCTTCCGAATTTATCTAAGAAGCCATCAGTAATTTTGAAAACTCCGCCATATTCGGCAATGTCTTGTCCCATCAATACGAGGTTGTCGAAGCGTTCCATGCTTTGTTTCAAACCATCGGAAATAGCATCTACAAAACGCTTTTCAGAAGTTGCATCCGTTTTGGGTTCAATTACTTCCTGAACGAATGGCGCAAGCATATCGTCAATTTCCATTTGAGTGGCAGGAGGTAATTCTTCTGCATAAGCCAATTCTAAACCTTCTTCAATGTCGGCTTTGATTTTGGCCCTGATTTCTTTTTCCGCTTTTGCGGTGAGTATTTTTTCCTTCTTTAAAAAGGACTCATAATTCTCAACAGGATCTTTTTTCGCCCATTCCTCCATTAATGCTTTCGGAACGTATTTAGTACCGCTGGCCTCTTCGTGACCACGCATTCTAAATGTCATGCACTCCACAATCACTGGCTTAGGGTCTTTTCTGATTTCTTCGGCCAATTGCTTTATGGTAGAATGTACTTCAAGCAAATTGTTGCCATCTACTTTTACTGCTTTAATGCCGTAGCCCGGGCCTTTGTCCACGAAATTCTTGAACCTGAACTGCTGTTCACTAGGGGTGGATAGGCCGTAACCGTTGTTTTCAATCACGAAAATCACAGGCAAGTCCCAAACAGCAGCAACGTTAAGCGCCTCATGGAAATCACCTTCCGAACTTGCACCGTCTCCAGTAAACACCAAAGTAGCCTTCTTGCTATCTTTAAGTTTGTCGGCTAAGGCAATTCCATCTGCCAAGGCCATTTGAGGGCCTAAATGCGAGATCATTCCCACAATGTTAAATTCCTTTGTTCCGAAGTGGAAGGAGCGATCTCTTCCTTTTGTGAAGCCGCTTAATTTGCCTTGAAACTGTGCGAAAAGGCGACTGTACGGAATGTTTCTGCCCGTAAAAACACCCAAATTTCGGTGCATAGGTAGAATGTATTCTTCTTGGTCAATGGCATTCACCGCTCCAACAGAAACCGCTTCTTGTCCAATTCCGGAGAACCACTTGGTGATTCTTCCTTGTCGAAGTAGAATGAGCATTTTTTCTTCGATCATGCGTGGTCTAAGAATTTGCTCGTAGAGGTTTAAAAGTTCTTGCTTGGAGTAACCTTCTCGTTTAAAAATCATAATTGTTCACGTGGAGTGCGCAACAAAATTAAAGTAAACCCTCAATTGCCGAAATTAATGTGCATTATTTTTATTTTTGCCAGCCTACCCAATTGTATATGATCCAATTTGAACGATTTGAGTTAAAAAACGGCCTTCAGGTCATTTATCACGAAGACCTTACCTCGCCTATGGTGGTGGTGAACGTGCTTTATGACGTGGGGTCTAGAGATGAAGAAGAACATCGTACTGGATTTGCTCACCTTTTTGAGCATTTAATGTTTGGCGGTTCGCTAAACGTGCCCAATTATGACGAGCCTTTGCAGAAGGTTGGGGGAGAGAACAATGCGTTCACAAGCCCAGATATTACAAATTACTACATCACGCTCCCTGCAGAAAATATGGAAACAGCATTTTGGTTAGAATCTGACCGAATGCTTAGCCTTTCTTTCGATCCAAAAGTATTGGAAGTGCAGCGTTCTGTGGTGATCGAAGAATTTAAACAGCGGTATTTAAATCAACCTTATGGTGATGCTTGGTTGAAATTGAGGCCATTGGTTTATAAAGAACATCCTTACAAATGGGCGACCATCGGAAAGGAAATTGAGCACATTGAAAAGGCTACCATGGAAGACGTGAAGGATTTCTTCCATCGTTTCTACAAACCGAACAATGCTGTTTTAGTGGTAGCAGGGAATACTTCCCTAGAAGAAGTAAAACGACTGAGCGAAAAGTGGTTTGGTGAAATCCCTAAAGGAGAAACTAACGAGCGAAACTTAGCCCAAGAGCCTGCTCAAACCGAATTCAGAGCATTGGAAATGGAAGCTCCTGTCCCGGCAGACTCACTTTACATGGCTTTTCATATGGAAGGTCGAGCGGATGAAAAGTATTATGCCACCGATTTACTGAGCGATATTTTAGGGCGTGGTAAGTCGTCATTACTGCACGATCAGTTGGTGGAAAAGCAGCGACTTTTCAGTTCAATTGGGGCTTACGTTATGGGTTCCAGTGATCCGGGTTTACTCGTCATCAATGGGCAATTGAGTGCTGGTGTTTCACTGGCTGATGGTGAAAAATCAGTGTGGGATTTGATTGAAGATTTTAAAAGTACTTCAATTGAAGCCGCTACTTTGCAGAAGGTGAAAAACAAAGCGGAGTCTACCATTGTTTTTGGGGAAGTAGAATTACTGAACCGTGCGATGAATTTGGCGCATGCTTGGACTTTGGGTGATCCTGATATGGTTAATCATGAAGGTGAGAAAATTCAGACCGTTACGGTAGAAGATATTAAAGCGCAGGCCAATAAAATATTAGTAAGAACAAACGCTTCGGTATTAAGGTATAAAGCAAAAAACGAGATATGAAAATCAGGGTAGGTTTTGGGTACGATGTACACCGTTTAGAAGAAGGAAAAGACTTTTGGTTGGGCGGAATTAAGGTGCCTCATACGCATGGTGCAGTCGGTCATTCTGATGCCGATGTACTGATTCATGTGATTTGCGATGCGCTTTTAGGGGCGGCCAATCTGCGTGATATAGGTTTTCATTTTTCGGACAAGGATCCAAAGTTTAAAGGGATCGATAGCAAGATTTTATTGAAGGAAGTAGTGGAGCTAGTGGAGGCCAAAGGCTTTTCCATTGGGAATATAGACAGCACGATTTGTTTAGAATTGCCGAAAGTCAATCCGCACATTCCGGAAATGCAAAAATGCCTTGCAGAGGTAATGGGGATAGAAGAGGAGGATATCTCTATCAAGGCCACCACTACTGAAAGGCTTGGTTTTGTAGGTAAGGCTGAAGGCGTAGCCGCTTATGCGACAGTGCTGATTCAAAAGTAGATGGCCGAAGTTAAAATTATAATCACCGAAGACGGTTCACATTCGCTGTACCATGCTGAATTGAACGAAACCTATCATTCGTTCCATGGGGCGGTGCAAGAGTCGCGTCATGTGTTTCTGAAGGAAGGACTCGATTTTCTTCGTTCTGATTTGAATCCAAGTAAAATCCGAGTGCTTGAAATTGG
>CAXBPM010000006.1:0-28375 GCA_963977345.1 uncultured Roseivirga sp. | reverse complement strand
AGGTGTGATATCACCGAAACCAATAGTAGCAAAAATAACCACGCTGAAGTCAAAAGCCTTCTCAATCAATCCTAGACTAGATTCTAACCCCGAAAACGCTCGCTGAAGACAGCTTTGCAGGCAATAGTAATCAGCGCGAAAGAAAAATATCATCAGCCCTATGATGATGCCATAAACAGCGATGAGGTCATAGAAAGAACAACACTCATCTAGGTGAGCTGCTAATCTTTTGAACGTGTAGAGCAGAATATAAACAACCTTGAATAAGGCGAGAGCAATTACAAAATTAGACAGTATTGGCCCATAAAAATGATGCTACATGGCGTAAAACAGCACAGCATAAATAGCGATACCAATCCCCAGCAATGGTAACTCATATCGAATGATCTTCTTCAAAAAGGAAGATATTGCAGGCTTATTCGTTATACTTATATGCCTTCACTTATTCTCCTGAGCTTTTGCATAGGCTCGATAATTTTCTTCTGATTTGAAGTAATAAATCGCAATGTCATTTGAGGTTTGAAGTACAATATAAGCTTTAGCCTTATCTACCTCTTCTCCGGTCAAAGGATCTTGTGCTATTCGATAATTAATACTGTCTTTCAGCTTGGCCTCACACATTTGACAACAGCCATAATAGGTCTTCCCTTCGGCCTCAACAGGAATCTGTTCAATGCCCATGTATGCATCATTAACCATGCATACCATTTCATTCTCGACATGTTTGCCTGCTTCCAAATGGTAACTAGAAGGGAGAGTACTGTAAATCTGGTAGCCAATAATTGCCAGCATGAACAACCCTAAAATGCTCAAACTTAATACTGATTGCTTATCCATGGTGGTAAGTTTTGGTACCTGTGGGGAGGGATTTGGTGCGACTAGACTTGGAGCACACTACCACCCTGCACCCACAGGAATTTGAACCAAAAGACTACTTATTAGTCATGGATCTTTTCCTTTGTACTTCCACATTTCATCATGGCATTTCCGAAATAAGGGTTTCTAATTTCTGCCTTGTCGCTCAGCCAGTAGGCACCAGTATTGTTCAGAGCCATAGGACAGTGTTGGTAGTAAGCTTCTTTTCCGTTCATACCAAAAGCTTTAACACTTCTGTATAGGCTATTACTAAAGTCTGCGTAGGCAATTCTTTGGTCAGTAATTTTTTCTTCACTTTTAAAGATGGCAATACTACTCATGATTTCTTTGCGGTACTTCATCCAGTCCATATGTGCTTTCCCTTTGAGCAAAGTCATATCAATTTTTTTTAACGCTAATTCAACAATCTCTGCCTTTTTCGTAACAACGGCAGGGTCAGAAGACACAAAAGCTTCGGTTAACGCTAAACTGGACTCATACAAGGCTGCAAGCTGGTCTTGGAATTTGGTGTCCGTTTCATATGTAGCTATCTCTTGATTATTATCTTTCTTTTGCATGTCATGATTTTCATGCTGTGCATAAACTGAAAGACTTACTAAAGCCAGTGCGATTATCATTATTGATTTTTTCATTTTATTGATTTTTATTGATTCAAAATTTGTGCGATTACTACACCTATTATTATCACCAAAACGATGCCCCAAACTATTCTTCTTGACCAGATTTTTAGGCTGGAAGGTTTAGGCTCATCTCCGGTTTTACAACAGTCTTTCATTATTTAATCTCTTCTTTGGTCTCTCCACACGTCAACATAGCATCCCCGAAATAGGGATTTTTGATCTCCCTATTTATGCTTAACCAGTAGGCTCCTTTGTTATTATCTGCCATTGGACAAAACTGGACATAGAGTGTTTGCCCCAGTGGGTTAAAAGCTTTAGTCAAAGCAACCATTTTATCAGATACTTGTTGAAAAGCCTTACGAACCTCTTCTATGGTTTTCAAATGTTCAACATGCTGTACTGCGTTTTTTAAATCGCTACTGTAGGTCATCCAAGCGTCATGCGATAACCCGGTAAATACGGACATATTTATTTTTTCTAGCGCTGTTTTTAATTCACTGGCTCCTTTCTGAGCCTCAGCTAAATCATCCTCAACCAAAGCATTTTTGAAACTTAAATAATTAGCGTAAAGTGGTTGTATTGCTTCCTTAGCCTTTTCGCTAATAGCAACTGGTTTTACACCTTTCTTCTCAACCGGGATTACTGCAGAGGGCACTTCACCGCCTCCATGATTATGTCCTGTCATGGCAGGTCCACCTTCCGTATTCATCATGCTCGGCTTTCCAGCTAGTTGAGCAGCAGCATCTATACTAAATGTGCCGTTTACAGCTATCTCTTCACCTTCCTCTAGGCCATCCTTTACGATAAAACTTTGTCCTAAACCCGGCCCCAATGTTACCTCACGCATCATGAAACTCACCCCTTTGTCGGATATGTTTTTGACATATACAACAGAACGCTTACCTGTCCACATCACCGCAGTTTTAGGGACTATTATATTGGCCATATTTGTAGTTGATGATAACTTAGCCTCCACAATACCTGAAGCGAACATTTCAGGCTTTAGCTTGAGACTACTATTGGCTACCTCAAGCCTGGCTTTGGCTACTCTTGTTTTGGGGTCAATAAGAGGGTCTAGAAAAGAGATTATTCCTTTAAAAGCCTCTCCTGGTAAGGAAGCCACTGTAAAATTGACTTGATCGCCCTTTTTGATCCATGCAATATCTGATTCGTATATATCGAAGAGTAGCCATACCTTAGAGAGATCAGCTATTTCATAGATGTCTCCCCCCTTTTGGATATAATCCCCTAGGTTTACCATTTTTTCAGTGACATAACCTGAAACATCCGCCTGAATCGCAAATTGTTCTTTCGGAGAACCTTCTTCTAGAATTTCTTCCACTTGACTGTCCGTAAGCTTCCAGTTTTTTAGCTTCTCTTTGGCCGATTTGAATAGCTGTGGCTGACTATTCTTCATCCTTTGTGCTTCAAATAATTCTTCCTGTGCTGTAACCAGGTCAGGAGAGTACACATAGGCAATGGTTTGACCTTTTGTTACGTATTCTCCGGTGAAGTTCACCATTAGTTTTTCAATCCTGCCGGGTATATGAGATGACTGGGAAAAAACAAGCCGTTCATCTTCCTGTACTTTCCCATTAAGTCTTACTGATTTTATTGGGTTTAAACTCCCTACGAATGCTGTACTCACATTGGCCAGTTGCATGGCCGTTGGTGACATACTCACGGCCATCGGATCGAGATCTTCGCCTTGATCATTACCCAAAGGAATCAAATCCATACCGCAGATAGGACAGTCCCCCGGCTCACCTTGACGGATTTGAGGATGCATAGAGCAAGTCCACACGGTTTCACCTGCTATTTCAGTCGTATGTTGGTGAACTTCCTCTATCTTGGCTTCGGATGAGCCGCTAAAGATTAACCAGCCTAACAATATGCCAAGGACAAGTGTTAATAGGGCAATTATGATTATTTTTCTATTTGTATTCATCTTAATAAATTTTTTGCAGTTAGGTAATTGAGTTTAGCAATGGCTATCTGAGATTGTACTTCTGCAGTAGCTTTCATTTTCTCATATTTAAGGAGCTGTTGCTGCATACGCAACACTTCTTCAAACTCTCGACCCGAGTTGCTATAGGCTGTAAATAATAGGTTTAGCGCCTGATTGGATTCTTGTATTTGCTGATCATAAAGTGTGAGTAACTCCTGCTGCTGCTGAATTTCAAACCATGCCATTTCATAGCCCGAAGTAAGCACATTGGCGTATTCCTCTTTTTGGAGGGAATAACTCTCCTGCATCAGTTGGGCTTCTTTAACGGAAGCTTTGTACTTGCTTCTGAAAATGGGAATGCTAACAGATATCATTGGCATGAAAACGTTTCGTCCATTATCAGGTAACTCCATATCGGTTCTTTCACCCACCATCACATAGTCTAGACCTACTCCCAACCTTGGGAGGCCTTGTTTAAAGGCAGCAAGTTCACTGGCCTCACTGGCTTTTATTTTGAATTCAAGCTCTGTAAGCACCGGGTTATTCGTAAGCAGGGAATCTCTCCTGAAATTTTCCTGCAAGGACTTGATGCTTATCGAATCAATTACCAAGACCGGCTCCTCCTCATTTCGGTTCAATAATTTATTAAATCTAGTCAGCAGTGGTTTTTCCTTATCTTCCAAAATATTGAGGCTGGTGACGGCATCTTTTAGCATGATATCCACTCGTAGTACGTCCACCATCGTACCATTATTATTTTCAAACTTGGCATTCGCTATGGTTTTAAAGGACTTTAACAATTCAATATTATCCAGCTCAATCCGTTTCCACTCATTGAGTTCATAGAGGGGATAATAAGATGCTTCTACTTGATAATACAGTTGATTGCGAGCATCCAGAAAAGCTTCATGCTTTGCCTCTGCCATCAATGCTGCTGCATTACCTTGTGCTTTCAGTGTCCCGAACCAGGGAAACATCTGCGTTAATGAAAACCTTGCCCGTTGTGGCCCTACCCGTGTTTCCACAGGAGAGATAAAATACCCAAAGGAAAAAGAAGGATCGGGCAGTGTACTTACCTGCGGCACTCGTTGTACAGCAGCTTCAAATGCTTTGTATTTGGCTTGTAATCCCGGATTGTTTTCTGCTGCTATTTTAAAATACCCTTCCAGGGTCTGGGCGTAACCCAAACTGCTTCCCAAAAACATGAGCATTACGATATTTAGTAATAATTTCATGATTGTCTCTTTTTAAATTTTCTTTCTTCCCTCATACTGTACAGCACCGGAACGATGAAAATGCTCACCAGTGCAAAGGCCATCCCTCCAAATGATGGAATAGCCATTGGTATCATGATATCCGCACCTCGACCGGTTGAAGTCAACACAGGTAGCAATGCAATCATGGTCGTAGAAACAGTCATCAAGGCTGGCCTAATCCTTCGCACCCCAGCTTCCACTACCGCTGCTCTTATTTCCCTCAAATTATCGGGCTGATTTTTTTTGAAACTTTGATCTAGGTAGGTGGCAATAAGTACTCCATCATCTGTAGCAATGCCAAAGAGCGCAATAAAACCTACCCAAACAGCCACACTCAGGTTGATGGTGCCCATCTGAAACAAATCTCGCATATTGGTGCCGAATACAGAAAAGTTGACAAACCATTCCTGCCCATAAAACCACAGCATAATAAACCCACCGCTGAAAGCCATGATGATACCTGTAAAGACCATCAATGAGGTAGAGACCGATTTAAACTGGAAATAAAGAATAAGAAAAACGATAACTAGGACCAGGGGTACGATGATAGAAAGTCGTTTTTCCGCTCTCACCTGATTTTCATAACTACCCGAAAACTTATAGCTTATTCCGGCTGGTACAACTAAATCTCCAGCATCTATCTTAGTCAGAATAGCTGCCTGCGCATCATTGACAACACCCACTTCGGAGAATCCATCCCTTTTATCGAACAGCACATAGCCTACCAAAAATGTCTCCTCACTCTTAATTGCCTGTGGCCCGCGTACATATTCAAAGTCTACTAACTGGCTAATTGGTATTTGCGCACCTGTAGGTGTAGGTATTAGAATTTTGCCCAAAGCTTCAGGGTCGTCCCGAAGTTCACGTGGATAGCGCACTCTTACCGGGAAACGCTCTCGGCCCTCGACCGTTGATGTGATTTTCATTCCCCCGATGGCTATCTCAATAACCTGCTGTACGTCTTCTACATTCAGTCCATAACGCGAAATTTCATCTCTGTTAATATTGAGATGTAAATAGGGCTTTCCTACGATACGGTCTGCAAATACTGCTTCAGCCTTTACAGAAGGTACATTTCTAAGTACTTCCTCAAGCTGAAGGCCGAAATTTTCGATGGTTTTCAGGTCAGGGCCGTACACCTTAATTCCCATCGGGGCACGCATTCCTGTTTGTAACATGACCAACCGGGTTTCAATTGGCTGCAACTTGGGAGCAGAGGTAACACCTGGTATTTTAGTTACTTTCACAATTTCATTCCAGATATCATCTGGCGATTTTATCTGAGAACGCCAGTTGCGGAAGTAACTTCCATTATCATCGGGTATAAGTTCCTCTAGCGTTACTCCACGGTTAATCGCCTCTTCATTCAATAGGCTGTCACCTGTATTGAGTATAAAGCGTTTATCTCTATCTACTTTAAACCGAACGCGATGACCTTTTTCATCGAGCATATACTCTGGTTTGTAGTTAATGAGATTTTCGTACATTGAAATAGGCGCTGGATCTAGGGCAGATTCAACCCTGCCCAGTTTTCCTACCGTCAGGTCTACTTCTGGAATGTTGGTGAGTAACATATCAAGCTGACCCAATACTTTACGGTTGTACTCCATTCCAGAATGGGGCATAGAAGTTGGCATTAGCAAAAAGCTCCCTTCATTTAAAGAGGGCATAAATTCTTTACCTATCCCTGGGAATGTATCCGTTAATCCTGACCATGCTTTTGTAGTCCTCACATCCCAACCTACAGCATCAAAACCTTTAGCCATAAAGCTAAAAACACTGCTAAACCCTATCCAGGTTGTAGCGCCCAGCAGGATCAAGAAGCTTGGGATCAACAGAAATTTGATTTTATTATCAAGACACCACTTTAGTATTGACTTGTAGTAATACTCCAAAAGACTAAAAGCGCCTAAAATCACTCCCACTAACAAGCCCACAAAAAGTACATTAGTCAACAGACTCTTACTTGCACCTAAAGGAAGCCAGTATTTCCCCAGAAGCCACGTGATACCTAGTACAACAATGATCAGATCAGTTTTTTGAATAAGCTTTATATACCATTTTCCTGCGTCTTTATGATCTTCAGTGTATTTGCTTTTAAGGATTCCGGTTAGTCCATAAAGTGCCAGAATAATGCCTGCCCAAAAGTATCCTGGGATAAGTGCAGCTAAGCCGATGGCAATAAGTGCTATGTGGACCCATTTTGTGGCAGTCTTGTTTTTGATTCTAACACCAAAAAACCAATGCGCCAACGTAGGCAAGATGATCAAGGAAACAATGAGTGCAGCGATCAGCGCAAAGGTTTTGGTAAAGGCCAAAGGCCCGAATAACTTACCTTCAGCAGCTTGCATTGTGAACACAGGAATGAAACTTACGATGGTAGTGGAAACTGCAGTAAGAATGGCAGTAGCCACTTCTGAAGCACCATTGTATATGGTGTCGATCAGTTTTTGACCAGGCGGAGCTTCATCAATATGCTTGATGATGTTTTCGGAGAGGATAATGCCCAAATCCACCATGGTACCAATGGCAATAGCAATTCCTGATAGGGCGACAATATTGGCATCTACTCCAAAATATCTCATGGCAACAAACACCATCAATACCGATATTGGAAGTATACTAGAAATAAGTAGCGATGCCCGCAGGTTATACACCATCACGATCACCACTAGTATAGAGATTAATATTTCTAGTGACAGGGCTTCTTCCAGTGTGCCCAATGTCTCGTATATGAGTTCAGAACGATCATAGAATGGAATGATAGTTAGCTGGCTTTCTATACCATTGGCTAATGTTTTTTGCGGCAATCCTGGGGCAATTTCTTTGATTTTATCTTTGACATTATTGATAACTTGCAAGGGATTGGCTCCATAGCGGGCCACTACCACACCTCCAACGACTTCGGCTCCATCTTTATCCAACAGCCCCCTGCGGGTAGATGGCCCCAGTGTGACTACACCAATATCCTTGATTCGAATGGGTACGTTGTCCTGCACCGCGACTACTGCTTTTTCAATATCTTCTACTTTTTTGATGTAGCCTAAACCTCGCACCAAGTATTCAGCCTGATTGATCTCGATAGTTTTTGCGCCTACATCTTTATTGGACTTTTGTACTGCCTGCATTACTTTGTGCAGCGGGATGTCGTAAGCTTTAAGTGCATCAGGATTCACGTCTATTTGATATTCCTGCACAAAACCACCGATAGACGCTACTTCGGAAACACCTTCGGTAGCATTGAGGCCATACTTAACATAGAAATCCTGTACAGTACGTATTTCATGAAGGTCCCAGCCCCCTGTTGGGTTTCCTTCTTTGTCCCGTCCTTCAATTGTATACCAATATACTTGACCCAAAGCGGTAGCATCTGGGCCAAGGGCTGGCTGTACCCCCTCGGGCAATAAACCTGAAGGTAAAGAGCTTAACTTTTCAAGAATTCTTGAGCGCGACCAATAAAACTCTACGTCTTCGCTGAAAATGATGAAGATACTGGAGAAGCCAAAAATGGAAGAACTACGAATGGACTTTACTCCTGGAATACCCAATAAATAGGTTGTAAGTGGGTATGAAATCTGGTCTTCAATATCTTGTGGAGACCTCCCCTGCCACTGAGTAAAAACGATCTGCTGGTTTTCTCCAATATCGGGAATAGCATCTACCGGAACAGGATCTGAAGGTAATGCACCTACTTGCCAACCAAATGGGGCGGTGACAATGCCCCAGGCAATGAAGCTGATCAAAATGAGAACGGTAACCAACTTGTTCTCAAGAAAGTATTTAATAATTTTATTTAGCATAAACTTAAATTGAAAATATGAACTAATTCAATCGAGGGACGTCAAAGCATTGCTCACCAAAGTGGCTACCTAGAGCAGTCCATTAAAGGCATGTCTAAATACGAAAGGTCTGAATCTCAATAAGAAGATCGGATTCGGATATTGGAGGGGAGTGGTAAACTTGAACTAAAGCAGATTGCTCCATTTCCAGTGCTCGGCAGTGTAATTCAAGATCCAAGTAATTGATTTGAGTAATTAACTCTGCCGCTTTTAAATCAAATGAAAAACTTGAGATTTGATGCTTATCCACGTCATAGTCTGTTTCCACATCATGGCAGCAGCCTTTTGGCATTTCAGTGTCGTTACAGCAAGAGTCAACCTTTTTATTGATTGCAATGCTCTCGAGGATTTCACCACAAAAGTGCTTGTTGATCGTTACCCCCATAGAGGTAAATATCAAAAGTAACACTAGCAGGAAACGACCAATTTTAAGCATAGATTGATAATGTTCTCACATCATTTAACACAAAATTAATCATCACGGCTTATTGAATTTGTCAAAATTCCGTTTAAGATGTGTAATATTTCGGATTTTGTCTCAAGCCGGATTTTTGAACCGGACTTGATTCGATCCTAGTTAGTCAGCGACTCAATTTCAAAACCTGCCTTTTGAACAACTGCTACAATCTCATTTTCCGTTGCTCCTCATGCTGATGTTATCTCCAAGACTTTATCTGAGTTATCTATATCTACTTTCCATGATTCAATATCTTCTAGTGAGTTGAAATGCCGAGTGGCCGACTTTATACAGCCATTTCAGCAGAGGAAAAATTACTTACTACATAAGTCACTGTGCTTTTTCAATTTGACCTTAGTCTCAAACTGTTCCCAATTACACTTACTGAGCTTAAACTCATAGCCAAGGCCGCAAGCATAGGGCTCAATAAAAGGCCAAATACAGGGAAAAGGACACCTGCTGCAATAGGCACTCCCAAAACGTTATAGGCAAAAGCGAAGAATAAATTCTGTTTGATGTTGCGCATAACATCTGTACTCAACTTACGAGCCCGGACGATTCCATCAAGTTCTCCTTTCACTAAGGTCAGGCTGGAACTTTCAATTGCAACGTCTGTACCAGTACCCATGGCAATTCCCACATTGGCTTGTGCCAGTGCCGGAGCATCATTGATTCCATCACCAGCCATAGCAACAATCTTTCCGGCAGCTTGAAGGGCCTTTACTTTTTCATATTTATCTTCAGGCAACAGATCAGCTTCATAGCCATCTAAACCAAGTTTATCGGCTACTGCTTTGGCTGTGTTTTTATTATCGCCTGTGAGCATAATCACCTCTAAGCCCTGTTCTTGCAAATGTTTGATTGCAGAAGCTGATGTTTTTTTGATTGGATCAGACACGCTAATGAATCCTGCAACATCTTTATCAATAACGACAAACATGACGGTTTCGCCCTCCAGTTGTCTCTTCTCTACGTCTTCTTCATATTCAGACGCCAGTTTTAGGTCAAATTCTTCCAACAACTTTTTGTTACCGATAGCTACCTGTTTTCCCTCCACTTTCCCAGTGATTCCTTTTCCAGTGATGGAATTAAAATCATCAACTTTTTGAAGCTTCAAGCCCTTTTCTTCTGCGGCCACCACAATAGCATGGGCCAAAGGGTGTTCACTGCTGGATTCCAAAGAAGCAACGAGTTTTAAGATATTGTCTTTAGTATGTTTTTCTGTAATTGACTGAACCTCTTGTAAGGATGGCTTGCCTTGGGTAATAGTGCCCGTTTTATCAATAACCAAGGTTGTTACTTTGTGCATTTCCTCAATAGCTCGGGCATCCTTGACAAGGATTCCTTGCTTCGCCCCCTTCCCCGTTCCAACCATAATGGCCATAGGTGTGGCCAGGCCTAGTGCACAAGGACAAGCAATAATTAAGACTGTCACTGCACTTGTGAAGGCATATACCAACCTTGGATCAGGCCCCCATATAGCCCAAACCGCAAAAGAGATCAGGGCGATTGTCACCACGATAGGCACAAAGTAGCTAGACACTTTATCCGCCAAATTCTGAATAGGTGCTTTCGTTCTGCTTGCCTTATTCACCATATCAATGATTTGTGAAAGCAGCGTATCACTTCCCACTTTGAGTGCTTTCATTTGGAAAGAACTGGTGCCATTGATGGTTCCGCCAATCACATTATCTCCTATTGTTCTCTCTACGGGAACGGGCTCACCCGTAAGCATGGATTCATCTATGGTACTTTTGCCTTCAGTAATTTCTCCATCAACAGGTATTTTTTCTCCTGGTTTGATTTTAATAATGTCATTCAGTTTGACGTGCTCAAGAGGAATGGTCGTTTCCTCACCATCTCGAATAACAGTAGCTTCAGGTGGCACCAAATTGAGTAATTCTTTAATGGCAGAGTTCGTCTGACTCCTCGCTTTTGCTTCCATTAGCTGCCCTAATAAAATCAAGGTAAGAATGACAACTGCTGCTTCAAAATACAGATGAACAGCCCCACCTTCGGATTTGAATTGGTCGGGGAATACATCTGGAAAAAGTAACGCGACAATACTGAAAATATAAGCTGAACCAGCCCCTAAAGTAATCAGTGTCCACATGTTTGGAGAACGATTGATAATGGATTTGTACCCTCGAACAAAGAAGCTCCGGCAGGAATAAAAAATAACAGGAGTGCTAAGTGCAAACTGAATCCATCCCCAAGTTTCATTACTGGCAATATTTGAAAGGGAAACACCAATCATTTCACTCATAGCAATGAATAGTACTGGCAGGGTAAATACCACGGAAATCCAGAACTTATTAAGCATGGTTTTGTACGCCTTCTGTTCTTCTGAACCTTCATTGCCTGTGGTTTTCTTAGGTTCTAAGTCCATTCCACATTTAGGGCAGCTTCCTGGGCCATTTTGAACGACTTCTGGATGCATTGGACAAGTATATTCAACCGTATTTGATCCTGAGGTCTCCTTTTCCAAATCCATCCCACATTTAGGGCAATCACCTGGTTTATCGTATTTTTTATCCCCCTCGCAGAGCATAGGGCAATAATATTTTCCAGCCCCTCCTTTATCTTGTTTTTTGATTTCAGGCATTCGCTGGGGATGATTTTCAAGTGTCCCTGGAAGGTGGATATCGTAACGACCTCCATCATTTTTGAGTGCTTCTTTGAGTGTCTCAATAGGCACATGTTGCTCCATGTGTACCGTGGCTTCTCTTTTTTCTAAATCAACAGAAACATCAGAAATACCCTGTACTTCTTTGAGGGTTTGCTCTACATGACTTCTACAACCATTGCAGGTCATTCCGGAAACTTGATAGGTATGTTTCATGGCTTCAATCTTTTATTTTATGGGTATAAATCTTTAACAAAAATCCGAACTTCGCTTTAAACGGTTATTACAGAATAAGCTGAATAAATTATACAGTGCTCTGCAAACATCGGAGCTAATCAATATCGTCCAGACCCTTTCTAGTATGGCTAAAGGCTGTTTTAAATTGAGAGGGATTCATACCTATAACCTTTTTAAACTGTGCACTCAAATGCGCAACACTGCTATACCCCAACTGGTCGGCAATTTGACTAAGTGTTAGCTCATCATAGACCATCAATTCTTTTACTCTCTCGATTTTCTGCCGAATAATATATTGCTCCAGAGTGATACCCTCCACTGAAGAAAATAAGGTGCTGAGGTACTTGTAATCATAATGGAGTTTTTCGGGTATTAAGTCTGCCCATTTGACCTGCCCCTCCTCTGATGGGTGATGTACTTGATCAATGACCAACTGTTTGATTTGATCAATCATTCTGCTTCTGCGGTCATCAATCAAGGAGAAGCCCACTTCTTCGAGGCGTTTTAACAATTCAGCTTTGGTTTCATCGGAAAGAGATTGATTAAGTTCAACTTCACCCAAATTGATCTGGCGAAACCCTATTTCTAAGTCGTCAAAAATCTGCCTGACTACAAGTATGCAGCGGGGGCAAACCATGTTTTTGATATGGAGTATGCTCCGTTGTTCATTCATTTGATTCATAGATTAAAACCTAATAGACAAGCCTCCTCCAGCCCCAAAACGATTATCATAACTACCCATAATAGAGAAATTTCGAGAGAGAATATACTCTGCGCCTGCGCTCCAAACTACTTCGTCTGAATAATTTGTGTTCCCTTGAAAATCGTTCACAAAACCTAAGTCAGCTTGGTATTCATAGTAACCAAATACGGAAACCTTTGGAAAGACCATGATCGACCTGCCTAAGCTTATTCTTGGTCTCAGTTCATTATCTATCCGTGCATCTAGACTAAACAAATAGGGTGTTAAAAACCGAATACCAGCCACCGCTGTTGTACTCATTTCATCCAAACTTTCTGGTACAGAGTTTTCTATATTCACCCCAGCAAATACGGTGAGGTAATCATAAAGATATCGCTCATAGGTAAATTCAGCTTCCAAATTATTGTTCCAACCAAACTCAGCCGTTAGGTTAAACTGATTTCGAATATTGGCGGTCATTAAGTTCAATGTTGACATGTGAGAGGCCACATCCAACATATTGAAGGAGTAATAATGATTAGTCTCTTCGATTATCTTTGACACAGGATATTCATCCAATCTTGGGTCTCGTGGTGTATCGTAACTTACAATACGCGCCATTCCAGACATCATATGATATAAAATATGACAATGGAAAAACCAATCCCCTGTCTCTTCACTACCATAAAATTCAATGGTGATTTTTTGCATTGGCGGTACGTTCACCGTGTGCTTTAATGGAGAATATTCACCATTTTCATTAATTACCCTAAAGAAATGACCATGCAAATGCATCGGGTGATGCATCATGGTGAGGTTATTAAATGTCATTCTAGTCACCTCCCCACTATTGATCTTGATCTTGTCTGTTTCTGATAACGGAATACCATTCATGCTCCAAATGTACCTTTGCATATTCCCTGTAAGGTTGAGGAGTACTTCCTTTACTGGAAGATCCTTTGAGTAATTCGTTTTTTCTGGAGATCTCAGGTAATCATAATTGTATTCCGAAAACATAGACATGCCTTGCATACCTTCCATTTTCATATCTTCTGCTCCCGACATGTTCATGTCGGCCATGTTGTGATTTGCCATAGCTGTATCTTTGCCCATGTTCATATCCCCCATTTCTTTTTTTGGAGGAGTGCTATGTTCACCATGCTGCATTCCCTGCATGTCATCCATTTTACTCATATCGGCCATACCTTCCATATCGCCTTTCATTTTCATTCCCCACTTCTCCATCATTTTATAGGGCTCATCTTTTTTAGGGTTGAACTTAAGCGCAGGCGCACCCATTTTCATGTCCATTTTAGCCATTTGCATCATCATCCCAATTTTATCAGGCTTTGGAACATCAGGCGCTGAAACTACACTCCCTTTGCCTAAAAATGCTGAAGTTTGGCCAGAGCCATCTTGTGCAGTAGACCTGAATTCCATTTTACCATTTTGAGGTATGGTCACTATAAAATCATAGGTTTCGGCTACACCAATAAAAGTCTTATTGTGTACAACAGGCACTACATCCAAGCCATCCGCTGAAACCAAAATAGGGTCTTCACCACCAAATGTCATCCAAAAAGAAGTAGAGGCGGCCCCATTAATTACTCTTAGTCTTACTTTTTCACCAGGATTAAAATCGGGGTATTCCTGCACTTCGCCACCATTGGTAAGGAACGCAGGGTAATAAATATCCGCAATATCAGCACCTTCCATGCGCTGTCTCCAGAAATTCATTTGTGCTCCCAAACCACCACGGGCAATCACCTGATTGAGCGGTGTGGCTGTTCCCTTCTTAATGTTGTACCATTCTGTTCCACCTCTTAAAAAACGCAGAACATTATTCGGCTTTTCATTGGTCCAATCCGACAATACAACCACCAGTTCCTTGTCATATTCTAATGTTTTCTCTTTGGGCTGAATCACAATAGATCCATATACACCCGTCTGCTCTTGCAGCATGGTATGCGAATGGTACCAATAAGTCCCTGATTGACGAAGTGGGAATTCGTATTTCTGCGTATGACCTGGTTCAATGGGCGGAGTAGTTAAATAAGGAACTCCGTCATAAAAGTTGGGCAATAGCAAACCATGCCAATGGATGGAAGTCTCTACATCCATTTCATTTTTTACATAAATAACCGCGTAGCCGCCCTCAGTAAATGTAAGGGTTGGCCCAGGAATACCACCGTTGACTGTCATCCCCATTACTTCCTTTCCTGCCATATTTACCATCTCTTTTTGAATGGTTAGTTGATAGGTAGCGGTATCTGTTTGAGCATGGGCAGACGTAAAGCCCGCGAACATAAATGCGATGATAAAGAGATAGATATGACGTTTCATATGATATAGGGAAAAGGTATGCTGATTCATTTTTTTCACTTACTACTGTTAATAGCAACACTAGCGATCGAATAATTGTTATTAATGAGGTCAATATCAAAAGGCAAGGTTACTTTCATAACCTCACCTTTCGACCTAAGTAAATTACTCGTCTTCGAGTTCTGCAAGCTCTATCGATTTAAGCAACAGCGTACCAGTACCCTCAAGCATTACCCCCACAAAGCCATTTTTCATTTTATCACCATGACCATGAGTTATGGTCTTATCGTTGATATAACCTTTGAAATGAGTTCCTGCAGCGGAAACTCTTAGATTAAGCCACCCTGAAGCACTATCGAAATCGCTTTCGTTGAAAATCGTTTCTTTGCCATTTACAATTCTACCAAGCTTCATATGGTTGCCATTAATGGCCACAAACTCATAGTTTTCAGTGTTTTGTGCATGATGAATCAATCTTACAGTGCCTTTAAACTTACTCGCATCTAAGGAGGCAATCATGCCTACATTTCCATAGGATTTATGAAAAACAAAAGCTGTTGTTGTGCCATCGGCAGTAAGTTCAAGCACATTGTCACTTCCGTTTTTAGTGAGTTTAGGAGCAATGTTTGAGGTTGCCCCGGTAATGTAATGGAAGTCGGATGACATAAGCTTAGCGGCATCTCCCTTGGGTGTCCACATGGTAGACCCATCTTGAGCACCTGCCTCTTCGCTGTGTTCATGGCTTTCTGATACCTCTCCCATATCCCCCATATTGTGCTCTTCACCACCTTCTTCATGCCCCTGACTCTCGGCAGCTTCTGCATGTTCGTGTTCTTCAGCACCTTCATGTTCTGCCGATTCAGCTTTCTCGGTTTTCTTTTCTCCCGAACAGGAAGTAAGAGCAATTGAGCCTACCATAAAAAGCATGACATATAATAATATTGATAATTTTTTCATTGTGTTTTTCTTAAAATCTCGTTGTGAAAATTTACTTTTTTGTGCCCACTCCGTACTTGTAGACTAACTTACCGCCCATATCGGCAGTCTTCGCAACTAAGCCCACGCCAGTTGCCCCAAGCAGAAACATGAGGATAACCACCCACTTTTTCTTATCCCAGTTCTTCCAGAATAACAGTATGCGAATAGCTGCGTAAGTCGCGAAATAGTAAAGGGTGTAATGCCCCCAGTCGGAATGCTTGCCTGCACTAACCTCTCCTTGCATAGGTACCGAAACCATATCGATGGCTTGGTCCCCACTGAGGTATGCGGCAAAAGCTGCCAACGCCCCCAATACATACATGATCATTGTTGTTTTTCTTAACCACTCATTCGGTTTAATAAGAAAGAACAAGTCGAAGAAAACAGCCACCAACCAAAGTACAATTGGAAAGTGAATGATCATGGGATGTATGTTAGGTGCCCAGTCTGGTAGAATATCCATTGTCTACAATTTTGGATTACTTGGCATTCCTTGATGAAGTGTGAGTTTTCATGATCTTCCACTCACCATTCACCTTCTTCAACACAGAGGTAGCTATGCCCGATTTTTTGATCGTTCTATCACCTTCTGGTAATACTATGGTATAGATGTAGGTTTCAGTGGTAAAGGCATAAGGCAAGTCCAACTTGGTCTCGATTTTATAATCTGAGAATTTGAAAGACTTAAAGTTGCCGAGCTCTGGTCCTAAATGGTGTTCTAAGTAATGGTCAAATGTGCCTTCTACTCCGCCTGATTCAAATACTTCGGAATCCTTGGTGAAAAGGTTTGTCAGCCCTTTAGTACTCAAGCTCTCAACCCCTTCTTTATAGGCTTTCATTACTTGTTCTGCAGCTTTTGTATCGTTATTACTTTGTGCGTTAACAGATACAGCTCCTATTAATAATAGAGCGATGAATATGGATAATTTCGTTCTCATGGTTTTGTTTTTAGTGGTTACTAATGTTTGATATCTGATGATTCTATCTTGCTCATTCTCACTTCGGAAAACAGCGTTTCGAATCAAATTAATTGCGCATGCCACCCGTCTTCTGGGTGCTGCGTTTCTAAATTTTACATGTAAAGTATTGTGACTCTATTTTCTGAAAATCATCATAGAACTGAGTGATCAGATGGTCTGAAGTTAGACCAAAGAGTATAGTAGAAATCGGCAATATCTAGTAAAGCCAAACTGGCCTATCCTTGACAATGCCGTAAGGGTATTTTAAATAAGAAAAGTTTGAAACAAGATCTGTTTACTATGATCCTGAAATGGAGGGGGTAAATTATGATAATGTCTTAATTGGCTAAAATCCCTTTCCAGTTTCTGCTCTGTGAGGGAAATTGGCGCATGGAATAACAACACCTTTGTTGCCGATTGGAAAGTATAACTAGGTACTTTCTCTTTTATTAGCTGCGAAAAAAATTGAGACGTTACATCACCACAACAGTTATCATCCCCATGTGTTCCATGGCTATGATCTCCAGAATGCCCACCGTCATCATGGCTATGCTCATCAGAATGATGAGTAGAAGCACTTGCTTTAAGAGACGTTGGTTCAATTCCAATTTCACAGAATAGGTTCAACAGGAAAACTCCCAAGATGGTAAACATCAGGGAGTAGCTCAGGCCAAACTTTTTTCTATGCAGGGTATTGATCATTGTATCAAATATACGGAGCAAAGGTGATTTTAAAAAATGTTAAACGATTCGGCCTTAATAAGGATAAAAATTAAAATGGGGACTCAAGGGGGATTTTGACTTTTTCTTCCGATACACCTACTTTTTTACCTCGCCAATTTCAATATCCTAATTGCCCCTCGCATCACAAAGGCGAAAACAATGCCTCCAATCGCCAGATCCGGCCATTTGCTATCCAGAAAATAAACCAATACCCCAGCCAGAATCACTCCTCCATTAACGATGATGTCATTGGAGGTAAAGATGGCACTGGCCTGCATGTGGGCTTCCTCACTCTTGGCTTTGTTAATCAGCCAGAGGGAGACCAAGTTTCCAATGAGGGCCAGTATTGAGATTATGACCATCCATTGAAACAGTGGTGTTTCACCTTCAGAGAAAAACCTACGAAGCACTTCAGTAAAGCCCAGTAACGCAAGCCCCATTTGGAAATAGCCACTCATTTTAGCTACCTTTTTCTTTCGTGAAATAGCTGCACCAACTGCAAATAAGCTGAGCCCATAGACAATGGAGTCTGCCAGCATATCCAGTGAGTCTGCCACCAGTCCCATAGATCGAGAAATCCATCCAGTAGTCATCTCCACTATAAAAAAGCCGAAGTTAATCCCCAGCACCCACCAGAGTATTTTTCGTTGCTGTGATTCATCTGAGGCCAATGGTAGCTCGGTTTCTTCTGTTTTTCTCAACTTATCGCTTAACCCCAATTCGGAAATAGCCTGATGCACAGGCAAGATTTCTTCTGTATGATATACTTCCAGTTTTCGATTTGGGATATCAAAACCTAACTGCTTTACTTGACTAAAGCCTTCCAGCTTCATGCGGATCATCTGCTCCTCTGAAGGGCAGTCCATCCTGCTGATTATGAATGTGCTTTTTTTCAAATTTTTTATTCTTTATAAGCCAATAATCTCAACGCATTAAAAACAACAACCAAGGTAGACCCTTCATGGATTAATACCGCAATGCCGATATTGGCCAGTCCTAAAATTGTAGATGGAATGAGGATGGCGACTATTCCTAAGCTCACCCAAAGGTTTTGTTTAATGATACTTTTGGCCTTTCTACTTAAGCCAATCGCAAAAGGCAATGTTTCGAGCTTGTCAGCCATCAGGGCAATATCAGCCGTTTCCAAGGCTACATCACTACCCGCAGCTCCCATGGCAATGCCCACTGTGCTGTTGGCCATGGCCGGGGCATCATTTACACCATCGCCTATCATTGCCACTTTAGATTCTTGTTCTTTGAGTTTCTTAATGGCTTCTACTTTTTCTTCCGGCAGCAGGCTGCCCCAGGCATCCGTAAGTCCTATTTCTTTGGCTACCGCATCAGCCACTTTCTGGTTATCACCTGTTAACATAATCATGCGTTTGATACCGAGCTTTTTCAATTGTTCCAGGGTACTTTTCGCTTCTTTCCTTGGTGTATCCATCAGGGCTATTATGCCTATGTAACTGTCGTTCTGGCGAATGAGCATGGTGGTATTGCCATCAGACTCCAAGGATTTTACTTTTTCTTCTGTTTCCTTTGATGGCTTCTTGTCATCCAGCGACTCAAACAGGTCCAGATTGCCAATGAAAACTTTGTTACTTCCCAGTGAAGCTTTGATCCCTTTCCCAAGCACTGCCTCCAGGTCTTTCGCCTCAGGTATGTCAGCATCTTTCAGTCGCTCTTTCCCATCACGAACTACGGCCTTTGCCAGTGGGTGATCACTCAGGTTCTCTACCGCTACTGCTATTTTCAATAGTTCCTCTACTTTTACATCACTCAGGGCTACTACTTCCGTTAACTTAGGCTTACCTTCTGTTAGTGTTCCGGTTTTGTCAAAAGCAAGGGCAGTAAGTACTCCTAAATCTTCCAATGGGCGGCCACCTTTGATAAGCACCCCACTTTTGGCTGCTCGGGCTACTCCACTAAGTACTGCACTCGGGGTGGCTATAGCCAATGCACAGGGGCTGGCAGCAACCAGTACGGCCATGGCACGGTAGAAGCTTTGGCTAAAGGTTTCGTCTATGATCAAGAAAGCAAAATTGAGCAATCCCACCAGTACCAAAACAGCAGGCACAAAGTATTTCTCAAACTTATCGGTAAGGTGCTGAGTAGGCGACTTCTGTGTTTGGGCTTCGTTGACCAATTTCACCAGTCGCGAGAGCGTGGAGTCCTGGGCTACTTTTATTACTTTGATTTCCAATGTACTGTTGCCGTTGATCGTGCCTGAAAAAGCGCGGTTCTCGTCATTTATGTCTTTTTCCTGAGACCAATCTTTTTCTGGATCATCTACTGGTATCTTATCTACAGGTACACTCTCTCCGGTGATTGGAGCTTGGTTCACACTACTGTTGCCATTTACCACCACACCATCGGCAGAAATCTTACTGTTGGGCTTCACTACAATGATGTCTCCAATGCTCAGTTCTTCTATACCGACTTCTTCTGTTTTTCCATTTCTCTTGAGCAAGGCCGTTTTAGGGGCCAGTTCTGCCAAAGCGGCAATGGATTTACGGGCTTTGTTCATGGCATAATGCTCCAAGGCATGTCCCATACTAAAGAGAAAAAGCAGTAATGCACCTTCTACCCATTCCCCTAAAATAGCCGCACCGATGGCTGCTACCAGCATTAGGAAGTCAATCTCAAAACCACCTTTGGCGACTGTTTGAATAGCTTCTTTAGCGGTAAAAAACCCTCCAAAGAAATATGCAGCAATGTATAATGCTAAGCTCACCCAGGAAGGGATAGCTTCCACATATGAAAGACCAAAACCAATTCCGAGCAATACCCCGCAGGTGATGGAAAAGATCAGCTCGGTATTTTTTCCGAAAATACCACCGTGTGAGTGGTCATGGTTTTCACCGTCCTCATGTGAATGCGCTTTTTTTTCAGTTTGCCCCATTTGTTCATCGTCTCCAGCAGTCTCTCTTACGTATCTTTCGACTTCCACTTCTGTGGTAATAATGTTCAAACCTTCTTTACGCAATGATTTAAAGATTTCCTCTTCATCTATTTTTACTGTTTCAAATTCTAATCCGATCATACCCGAAGCAGACACCGCAGACTGTAAAACTCCATCTAATCTATTGAGTGCTTCTTCAATTTTTCTGGCATGACGAGTATGACGAATTCCTTCTACCTCGATTAATCGATGACCGTACTTATCAATAATGGAAGCCCCGACCCGTTTAGCTAATTTTTGAATCTGATCAATCGAAATTAGATTGGGATTATAATGAAAGCAAAGCTGTGGCACACCATTATCTGTTTCGTCTGCTATATGTACTTTTTCAAGGCCTTCTTTATCCTGAAGCTGCTGAATGAGTTTTTGAACACATTTATCCTTCTCATCAGGCACTTCGGGCAAGATGATTGGTATTTTTATCTGTAGTTTTTTCATTGAATTAGTTTTTTACTAGAGCAATGGTCACAAACCCCCTTTACCACTAAGTTTGCTTCTTCAGCAATGTGCTTCGGGGGCAGTTCTACTTTAGGAATTTTATAGCTGGTAAGACATTTGGTTTGTCCGCATATTCTACAATGAAAGTGCAGGTGTAAGTCTCTTCCTATATCGCATTTGCAGCCATCTTCGCATAAGGCATATTTAGGCACACCCGTACCATCATCTATGCTATGTACTATGCCATTTTCCTCAAATACTTTAAGTGTTCGGTATAGAGTAGTGCGATCAGATTTCTCAAACGCTTCGTACAAATCACTGAGGCTCACAGCAGTCTCTCTGTCCAACAAATATTCCAATACCAGCAAGCGCATGGCCGTAGGCTTGATTTTATGGGATTTTAAAATTTGCTCCAATTCTTTAATCATAATTATGCTATTTCATATGAATAGTCTTGATTTTTAATAGCCCCGAGAAACCTGTTTGTATCATACGGGTTCGTTACAAACTTTAGGTATCCATGATAGGCGTATTTCAGGACGCCCAAAGTCTATGCTCATTTTATATCAAATCTTTTAATGGACTTTCCAGTCTTGATTCGATAAGCATCGTCTACTTGGGAGATATATATTATACCATCGCCAGGTTCAGTTGTTTTGGCTTTGCCACATATTAACTGGACTGCTTTGTCCATTTCTTCATTCTGACAGACAAGTTCCAATTTCACAATTGGGCTGTCAGTAAAGCGAAAATCTAAGGAAGGAGAAGCATCAGACTGTCGGTACTTCCCGGTTCCTTCCCCCTTGGATAAGGTTATGCTGTCAAAGCCTGCATCATGCAAGGCCTCAACAACAATTTGAACCCTTTGTGGTTTTATAAATGCTTTTATTTCTTTCATTATTTCTTTTTAAGTCCGACAGGCGTATCACCTGCCGGATGAGTTAAACTATTAGTTTCTAGTGCCCGTGTTCCGTTGATCCCTTTTTCATTTCAGCTATTAGATAATAGGCATTGTCCCAGGCTACTTTTGTCTTTTCTGGAAGTGGTTCGAGTAGTTTAATCTCAACCCAACCATCATCAACCAGTCCTGTTCGAATTTCCACGGCTTTAAATCCCCATTCCATTTCGTTATTATCCTCATTTGGTGGTGTGACAGTAAAAATGTACGATTTTCCTTCCTCCTCGATCACAGCGGATTCAGGCAAGGCTAATACGGCCTTTTCGCCTGTATGAATTCTGCCATTGATGTACATCCCTGGAATTAGAAAATCGTTCTTCTTCTCAATCTCTGCATGCACATGTACGGCCTTTGGATTTTGTTCAAACTGCTTGCCAACGGAGTAAATCTTGGCTTTAAGAGTTACGCCCGGCACGGACTCTACCGTAAAAGAAATGTCCTGACCTTTTTTCACTTTATGAACATCCTTTTCAAACACCATCAGGTCAGCATGAATGTGCTCATTATTGACGATCATGAACATATCTTTCTGTGGATCCACATATTGACCAATCTGGACTTTCACTTTTTCTATATAACCATCAATAGGACTAACTACTGGCACATTTTGGTAAACGTCACCGTTTTGTACTTTCGCGATATTTAGACTCAACTGACCCAACTGCGCTTCAAAGCCTTTTACTTCTCCTTTCATGGATAGATAATCGGCCTGAGTTTGTTGAAACACTTTTCCTGAGCCAACATTTTCGTCATAAAGCTTTTTCTGACGTTCGTATTCCTTTTGAAGAAACTGCAATTGGTGATATGCTCGAACATAATCTGACTGCAACCTTGAGAGATTGGGATGCGCCAAAGTGGCTAGGGTTTGGCCTTTTTTCACTTTGTCTCCTTCAATTACTTTAATAGCTGTCACATTTGCACCTAAAATAGCGGTGACTGTTGCTTCATGCTGAGGGGGAACTTCTAATTGCCCATTGGCTTCTACTACTCCTGAAAGTGGTCTTGTGGGTATCACATCCACTTTGATGCCGATGCTATTTTTCTTCAATTCGGATAGATGTACTTCTCCTTCATCACTGAGTTCTTCTTCTACTTGTACTTGTCCTTTCTCAGTTGTCTCTACTTCCGTTGAAGACTTACTTCCACATCCTGTAAAGAATGTTGCCATGAATAGGATGGCCGCTATATATGTGATTTGCTTTTTCATTTATTTATTTTTTCAAAAGTTGAATTTATTGACCAAGGAGATACTCTAGATTGATAACGGCTTGGTTATATCCATTTACTGTATTGAGATAACCGAATTTCAATTCAAGTGCCGTATTGAGGTTTTGAAAATATTCCACATAATCTATGGCTCCACTTTCAAAACTTTTTTGTGCATTGGTCAGAATTAAATTGGCCTGAGGAATTGCCTTGTCTTTGTAATAATCCAGACTACCTCTAAACTTTAAAAGTTCTGACATTTGCTGTTCATACTGCCCTTGAAGGGTTGTATAGTAGTATTCTGAGCGCGTTTTGGCCATTTGTTCACGTAACTGGGCAGCTTTAATGCCGGCCTTGTAGGATCCATTGAACAGTGGAATGCTGATACCCGCTTGTATACCTCCAAACCGATCTGATGCTGTAGCGGTACCACCATTTGATGTTTCCCCTCCAATAAGCGATTGGTTAAAGTAACCTATGAATAGGTCAGGCATAAGTTTAGCGGACTGTACGGATTTTTCGGCATTGGCTATTGCCACTTGCTGTTTTGTATATCCCAGAGCTGGGTTATTCTCCAACAGCGCAAAATCACGAATACTTGAGACCTTCAACTCATTTAAAGGGGACGGTCTAAAGGCCAAATCAGTAGTGTCATTCAATAGAATCTGAAGTTGTTTTTCCTGAATCACTATATCGGCTTCTAGCAACTTGAGTTGGTTCTGAATTTCCATGACACTGGTTTCAGCAGCGGCCTTTTCCAAATAGCTGGTGGCCTCAGTTTCATAGCGAATAGTTGCTGCGTTGAGGAATCGAGCATAAATTGTGTCCTGATACTGGAGCAGTTGGCGCCTTTCGTTTAGGTACGATAATTCATGCCAAGCTTTTCGAATGTTCCATTTAAGATCGTTTTCCGTTACCATCAGTTGCTTTTGACCACCTGCAACTTGCTCCTCAGCCAACTGCTTTTGTTTTCTGTAAACTGTTGGAAATTCAAACGACTGACCAATGCTGAAAGAAAAGTCATTCTCAAAGCTGTTGTATTGCCCATACTGCATTCCAACGGCTGTTTTTCCTGGATTGAATGCTGCTTTCTTTCCCTGCATTTGAACGTCAATGTTGGTTTTGGCCACTTTTACATTACCATTATTGGCCAAGCCTATGGCAATTGCCTCATCAATCGTTTCAACCCTTTTACCCGATATATCTTGCGCATTGGCTTTTGATGAATTCCCCAAAAGACCTCCCATCAAGACTAGCGATATTATTATTTTCGATGAAACTATTGTATTTAATCTTGGTTTTTTACGACCCTCAATAAACGAGTACAGTACAGGCAAAACAATGAGCGTTAATAAGGTGGCACTAATTAAACCTCCGATAACAACCGTTGCCAGCGGTCTCTGAACTTCTGCCCCAGCTGAAGCAGAGAAGGCCATAGGAGTGAAGCCCATAATTGCCGCTGTAGCCGTAAGTAAAATTGGTCTGAGTCGTTCTTGAGTACCAGTGAGTATTCGCTCTTTTAAGTCCATGATTCCTTCTATTTTTAGTGAATTGAATCGGCTGATAAGCACCAGTCCGTTTAGAACAGCCACCCCAAAGAGAACAATGAAGCCAACTCCTGCAGATATACTAAAAGGCATACCTCTCATACTCATAAAAAACACACCACCAATAGCTGCAAGTGGAATCGCCATGTAGATCATTACTGATTGTGAAAATGATTTTAAGGCGAAATAAAGCAGTATGAAAATAAGGAAGAGCGCAATCGGCACCACCACTGATAACCTTGCTTTGGCGCGTTGAAGATTTTCAAACTCTCCCCCATAGGTGATGTAGTAGCCAGGTGGTAAGTCCAACTCTGCATCGAGTTTTTGCTGTATATCTGTCACTACGGATTCTACATCTCTCCCTCGAATATTTACACCCACGTAAGTTCTTCGAAATGTATTGTCCCGGGATATCTGCATGGGGCCTGGAACATAATCAATATCAGCAACCTCCTTTATTGGCACTTGCGTACCGTCAGGGAGATCTATGTACAGAGTTCTTAGGTCTTCTATACTTTGCCGATGTGACTCATCAAATCGAATAACCAACTCAAACCGTTTTTCACCTTCGAAAACTATTCCAGCAACCCCTCCTGCGAAAGCTGCACTCACATATTCATTCAATTTTTGTACATCAAGCCCATACTGAGCAAGTTTCTTGCGGTTATACTTTACAGTCATTTGAGGCAATCCTGCTGTACGCTCTGGATTCACATCACCAGCCCCAGGTACAGTTTGAATGATGTCGGCCATTTCCTGCACTTTTTCAGAAAGCACTTGCAAGTCTTCACCATAGAGTTTTACGGCTACGTCTTCTCTTACCCCTTCCAGCAGCTCATTAAAACGAAGCTCAACAGGCTGGGTAAATACAAGGTTAACACCTGGAAGTATGTCCAACTTCTCTTTAATCTTCTCAATAAGCTCTTCTTTCGAGTCTGCCGACACCCATTTTTCTCTATCTTTCTCCAGAATTATATACATATCGGCTATGTCTAAAGGCATAGGGTCTGTGGGTATGTCAGCCACTCCAATTCGGGCAACAACTGTTGTTATTTCTGGAAAATTGTCCTTTAAAATATTCTCTATTTTAATAGATACATCAATAGCTTCATTGAGCCCACTGCCCGGACGAATGAGCGCTTGCATGGCCAAATCACCCTCATCCAATTGAGGGATAAATTCACCTCCCATTTTAGAGAAAACGAACCCTGCTCCAACGAGTAGAGCCAAAGCGATGCCTATAACTAATAATCGTAACTTTAGGGCTCCAACAATCAATGGGTGATATACCTTGTTTAAAACGCTGATAATCCTTTCGCTAAACTTGTGAATTCCGTTTTCTAACCTAGCGAACCAATTTTTGGGGTTACTTATTGGACGCATTAATAATGCTGTCATCATTGGTACGTATGTCAGGCATAGAATAATTGCACCGATAACAGCATACCCAAATGTGTAGGCCATAGGAGTGAACATCTTGCCTTCTATACCTGTCAGAAAAAGAATAGGAGTGAATACGATAAGAATGATGAGCTGTCCGAAAAAAGCGGCATTCATCATGGTGCTTCCAGATTCATATGCTATTTCATCCATTTGAGCCTGATCAAACTTATTCTTACCAGCCCTTACCCGCTTTTCAATTTCATACACTGTGCCTTCTACAATAATCACAGCACCGTCAACGATGATTCCAAAATCAATGGCCCCAAGACTCATCAAGTTGGCCCATACACCCGTAGCTTTCATGAGAATGAAGGCAAAAAGCAACGAGAGAGGAATTAATGATGCCGTTACGATACCACCTCTTAGACTCCCCAAAAGAACAACAAGGACGAAAATAACGATGAGTGCTCCCTCGATGAGGTTTTTACTAACAGTGCTTGTAGTTCGTTCAATTAGAGAACTTCGATCAAGGTATGCGTTAAATTCAAGCCCTTCAGGAAGCGATTTTTCAATTTCTGCCATTCGCTCAATTACATTTTGTATGACCGCATTCGGGTTGGATCCCTTCAGCATCATGATGATTCCACCGACTGCTTCATGACCATCTTGGGTGAATGCTCCGTACCTTACCTGATATCCAAAATGGACTTTTTCAGCAACATCCCTGATTAATATTGGAAGGCCATTTACATTCTTTATGGAGATGTTTTCAATATCATCCAAGGTGCGCACTAGCCCTTCACCACGAATAAAGTTGGCCATTTTGTTCTTCTCGATATATGCTCCACCCGTATTAACATTGTTACGTTGCAGGGCTTCATATACCTCAGAGATACTCACGTTCATGGCGTTAAGTTTATCTGGGTTTATTGCTACTTCGTATTGCTTGATGAAACCTCCAAAAGAATTGACTTCGACTACCCCTTCAAGCAAAGTGAGTTGTCGTTTCACAATCCATTCCTGGATGGTACGTAATTCCATTGCTGAATATGCGGTATCATATCCATCCTTTGGCCGAATGGTATATTCATAAATTTGTCCAAGGCCAGTAGAGATTGGCCCCATCGAGGGACTTCCAAACTCTTTTGGAATAGTTTCTTTTAACACATTCAATTTTTCCTGGACGAGCTGCCTCGGTAGATAAGTCCCTATTTTATCTTCAAACACAATTGTGACTACCGAAAGACCAAACCTAGAGACAGAGCGTATTTCCTCTACCCCCGGTAGATTTCCCATTGCCAGCTCGACAGGGTAAGTGACGAACTGTTCAATATCTTCGGTAGCCAAGTTCTGGGATACCGTAATTACTTGCACTTGGTTGTTGGTAATATCAGGAACAGAACCTAAGTTGATTGTGGACATGGAGTATATCCCAACACCAATGAGTGCCATCGTAAGCAGGCCCACGATGAATTTATTCTTTATTGAAAAAGAAATGATTTTATTGATCATACGAGTTATTAATTATTTGACATGGACAGAAAAGAAGTGATGGACACGAGCCACCATCGCTGCGAGCAGGATGAGGCAGAACAGCACAATGAAAAACCATTTGATTGCCCATTTGGCAGTGATTTTATTCCTTCTCTTTTTCCTTTTTTTCCTATTCAGTTTTTTCAAGCTGTACAAATAGTATTGAACATTGAATGAAAGGATGCCTTTGAGAAAAGACATCTGAAGGAGTGCTAACAGGCTATCAGAATGACTGCTGACTTGAAATCTTGTTTAAAGACTTTTTCGATGAGACATACTTATCCTCCTAAACACTGAAAATTATGACCTTGGAGGCTTGAGGAATCCGGAGATTTCAATACTTCTGAAATCTTGAAAATAAGAAGAGATAATCACAGGTAATTTCACAGGGTGCGTGAAGTTGACTGCTGATATTGATAGAAAATGCGCGTGGCAGCAATGGCATACACATATTGGAGAACAACCATCCCAACTACTCTTTTGGTTATTATGGTCTCCATTATTGCTCTCAAAAACTGAAATAGAGTATCCTGTAGTGTCTAAGGGTTGAGCGTCCGCGCATGCTAGCCCTGCTAGGGCCATAAAGTAAAAACTCAATATGTAGCACGCTATTTTCATTTCACGTAAATATACGCGGCTAAGCAATGCAATGGTATTGCAAAGTTTAGGTTTGTATTTTTTTTTACTACAAAGAGCCTTTATATCCTGTTTTCAAAACCATATTGTACTTAAGTCAAAATTGTTTCTTATGGTTGGAAGTGGGCACGCCACTACTTTCTCTAAAAAAGGAAAACTCCCCCCCTTCCTTGAATTGTTTAGCTGATT
>CAXBPM010000005.1:0-29893 GCA_963977345.1 uncultured Roseivirga sp. | reverse complement strand
GAAAGGTTGGCCAATGTGATTCCAATTTGCTCAGCAAGCTCCTTGCTCTGCATTTTTCGCTTGGCCAACATTACATCTAAGTTTACTATAATGGCCACTAGATTGTCAATTCTTTATCCTCTTTCAATTTTAAACCGTGATCAAAAGCTTGGGCCACCACCAATACAATAAGTCCTACGAAAACTGTACTGCTGAAAATATCAGGAGAAAAACTCACTTTTACTGTTTTAGCGCCTAACATGTCGAGTTCAAAATAACTGCCCGCAATATAACTAATCCATAGATTCATCAATAAGTGCACACCACCAAGTCCGACTAAAATAAAGCCCATCATTCGAACCCGAGCAACATTTTCCAGACTGAAGAAATCTTCTCCTAATGCGGATTTCACAAACTGAAGCAGCAAGTGGATAAAGTAGATAGAAAAGCCCATAACCACTACCAGAGCAAATAGAATTAGAATACGAGGACCTCTATTGAAGGAAATAATGTAGTTCTTGGTGGTGGATTTCAGTTGGGCTTCTTTAATAGAATCTTGATGTTCTACTTTTACTTCAAGTGTACTCCCCTCTTCCACTTTATCGGAATTCTCTCGGCTCATCTCAATCGTAAAATACTTATCTGTATTTTCAAAAACCCCCAAGTAGAGTACTATTGCCATTCCAATCACAGTTGCTAAACGAGCAAAAGTTAAAAAGACGATGCATATTTTAATCAGTAAATTATTGTTTTTCATATCGTTAAGTCTTTATCTATTTCAAGTTCTATTCCTTGTTTAAAGGCTTGCGCAGTAAGTATAAGTAGCAGACTGATATACATGTAGTTCCATTGAAAACTCACCCCTTTCATATTTAAGGAATAACCCTCTGGCAATGATAATCCCAAAGAGGTGAAACCGTTGGTGAAATAGCTCTCAAATGCAAAGAGAATGATAGGAACAATGGCCAAAAGCCCACCAATGCGATATAACAATTGATGATTGGCTGATACAAAAAATTCACCTTTGGAGAAGTTCAGTATGAGCCTACGAATCCAGAGCAATATCAACACCTTAATAACCGAAAGTAGCAGCATCTCAAAAAGACTCAGGTATCGATAAAATAGTACATCAGCCTCATCTATTGGCAAATACAATTGCCCTGTTTTAGTAGGTATTTTATAATGCTTATCTCCAGCACTAACACTAATAAAATCATTCTCTGTAGCCTTTGTGTAATTATAATTAAGCCCGATGTTTTTTGGGCTTATTAAGTACTGATCAATTACAACCTTCCCCTCTCTATAAATGAAGTAATATTCTAAATCGAACTCAGGCACAGAATATTTAAATGTTGCAGTTTTCGAGCGCGCTCCTATCAAGTCTTCACTTTGTTTTTTATCAAAGCCTTGACCAACTCCCACAAACTGGAAGCCAACCAACCCAACAAACCAAACAATAGCCATTCCTATCAAAATATTGGTCAGCCATAAAGATGCTTTCGAGACATTCATATTTTTCAATTTTGCCAAATGTAGAAACTAATTATCGTTAAACAATAATTAATTACCGTAACGCAACGATAAAAAAGCAAAATAAACCTTTTCATAAATCCTATGTCAAAGTGCCAATATGAAAAATCAAGTCATCCGAACCGCATTCATTTTTATGTTCCTAGCTTTTGCAAGCAGCGCCCAAGCGCAGTTTTGGGTAGTGAAAGGAACCGTTCTCGATAGTGCCGACCGTGTACCCATGGTGGCCGCAACTATCAGTATTGTTAACAAAGCAGACGCTACCCTTAAAGCCAAAATAAGTGACTTGAATGGAGAGTTTAGAATTACCGGAATAGCCGATGGTAACTACGCTTTTAAAATTTCATTTGTAGGGTATTTCGATTTCAAAAAAGACATTACCGTAGCAGGAGGAACTCTTGATCTGGGCACAATTTTAATGTCGGAAGATGTTAAACAGCTAGACGAAGTTACGGTAGAAGGACTCGTAGACAGAGTTGAGCAAAACGGAGATACCACCATTATGAATGCCGCGGCATACAAGGTAAACCCAGATGCTAACGCTCAGGACCTTTTAGAAAAAATGCCTGGAATTATGATCGTTAATGGTCAGGTTCAAGCTCAAGGAGAAAATGTAACAAAGGTGCTTGTAGATGGCCGCGAATTTTTTGGTAATGACCCTAGCGCAGCTTTACAAAACTTACCAGCAGAGATTATTGAGAAAATTCAGGTATACGATCAAGGGAGTGATCAATCTCAGTTCACCGGCTTTGTCGATGGAGAAACTTCTAAGGTGTTAAATATTATCACTAAAGCAAGTATGAGCAATGGCCAGTTCGGAAAGGTATATGCGGGAGCGGGAACAGACGAAACCTATAACGCAGGCGGAAGCATTAACCTTTTCAGACCAAAAAGTAGGACTACCATATTGGCACAAACCAACAACATCAACATCCAAAACTTTTCAACTAGTGACTTATTAGGCATCACTTCTGGCGGTGGCCGAGGCGGTGCTGGTGGCGGTGGCCGAGGTGGCGCTGGCGGTGGTGGTGGCCGAGGAGGTGCTGGTGGTGGCGGAGCTGGAGGTGGTGGCTTCTCTAACGGAGGCAACACTAGCGATTTTCTTGTAGGGTCTCAAGGCGGTATTTCTAAAACCACTGCCTTTGGTATCAACTACTCTTATCAGCCCAACAAAAAATTAGACTTTTCAGGAAGCTATTTCTATAATGAAAGCAGTAATACCTCTAACCAATCTATTTTCAGACAGTTTACCCTGCCTCAAAACGAAGGTCAGACTTATGAGGAGAATACAATTTCACCGAGCACCAACATTAACCATAGATTCAGCGCAAAGATTGATTATAAAATCAACGATAAGAACTCGTTCACAATTAGGCCACAACTTACGCTTCAAGACAATGTGGGTTCTTCCTTTGTAACAGGAACCACTATGCTCAACGATGATACCCTGAACTCTACGGATACCGAGAACACAAGTGACCTAATGGCCTATAATTTCTCTAACAACCTCCTTTATAGACGTTCATTTGATAAAAGAGGGCGAACCTTCTCGGTCAACGTAAATACTGCGCTGAATAAAAGCACAGGTGAAAGTCTTTTGTTGTCTGAAAACGTTTTCTACGATAGACAAGGAAATCCTGAGAATCAAGACCTTAGACAAAGCGCGTCATTGACTCAACCGGGACTAACCCTAAGAGCAAACGCTACTTATACTGAGCCTATCACTGACAAGAGTCAATTATTGATGACCTATCAATACGGTTATCAATACAATGATTCGAACAAGGAAACCTATGATTACAATGAAGGCTCAGGACAGTACTCAGACCTTAATATTCCATTGAGTAACATTTTCACGAACGATTATATTACACATGGTGCTACTGTGGGTTATAACTTAAGAGGCGACAAAGCAAACCTTTCTGTAAGTGGTAATTATCAAAATGCGACATTAGACAACGATCAAACTTTCCCTACAGATGACAACGTACAGAGAACGTTTAACAACTTTTTACCAAGTTTTAACTACCGATACAGTGTTGGGCGTACAGAAAACGTGAATGTTTCATACAGAACCAGTACACAAGCTCCATCGGTAAGTCAACTGCAAAATGTAATTGATAACTCGAACCCACTATTCATTAGCGCAGGTAATCCAAACTTGGATCAAAATTACCAACACAACGCAACGATTAGATATACCAAAACAAACGTTGAAAAGTCGACTACATTCTTCGCCACTTTGAACACCACTTACTCTGACAATTACATTGGTAACAATACCATTATTGCCTCAAGAGAGAACACATCGGTAGGAGATATTACCTTAGAGCCTGGTGCGCAATATTCTCAACCTATGAACTTGGGGGGCTATTACAGTGTAAGAAGTTTCGTTTCATTTGGTCTTCCGATGGCCTCTGTGAAATCTAACTTGAACCTGACGCTTTCTGGAAATTATAGCCGTACACCGGAAATGATTAACGAAGAAATGAATCACTCTTCTTCTCCTAGTTTAGGATTGGGTGCAGTATTCAGCAGTAACATTAGTGAAAAGATTGATTTCACGCTTTCTAGTAATTCTAGCTATAGCACAACCAGCAATACGGTTCAAAGCCAAACCAATACAGAGAATTTCACTCAGTCAACACGTTTGAGATTGAACTGGATTTTCGGACCTAGCTTTGTGTTTAGATCTGAAGTTAACCACACTGCTAACCCAGGCCTTAGCGATGGATTTAATCAAAGCTATTTGGTTTGGAACATGGAATTTGGCAAGAAGTTAATAAAGGACAAAGCTGAATTGAAACTTACCGTATTTGACCTTTTAAAGCAAAACCAGAGGGTTTCAAGAAGCATCAATGGATCTTATATTCAGGACACTAACTCACAAATTCTTACCCAGTACCTTATGTTAACCTTCACTTTCAATATCAGAAGTTTTGGTAGCGGAACAGTTCCTAACCTTGATAATCCAAGACAACGTTTTGGTGGAAATGAAGGAGGTGCAGGTGGAGCTAGAGGTGGCCGTGGTGGCAACGGAGGTATTGGAAATGGAGACATGTACTAAGCTCCTACTCAGACATATGACAAACATTGAATTCTAATCTTTTAACAAACTAAAGTATAAGTTTTCAGATTATAATAACTAGTTTCATGACAAGGTCACAATTCATGAAACTAGTTATTATTTTTTTATACTCAATCTTGTGCTTTTCATATTGCATATCGCAAGAAGCGAGCATCTCTGGAGCCGTGCTCGACAGCACGGAACAAAAGCCACTCTATTTGGCCAATGTGATCCTTCTCCAACAAAACGATAGCCTTTTTAAAGCCATGACCACCTCAGAAAAAGGTGAGTTTAGCTTCTCAAAATTGACCAAAGGCACTTATAAAATTGACATCACTTACGTAGGCTTTAAACCCTATTCTCAAACCTTCGAATTCAATAATAAATCAATTGACTTAGGGAAAATATTTCTGGCTGATGACCTTATGCTGCTGGATTCTGTAAGTGTTGAAGGTATTGCTCCTGCCGTAATTCTAAAGCAGGATACCGTGGAATTTAACTCCTCTGCCTACAAAACGACTTCAGAAGCCAACCTTGAGGACTTACTGAAGAAAATGCCTGGGTTGGAAGTAAAGGATGGGAAACTGACTTCTCAAGGGGAAGTGATTACAAAAATTATAGTGGATGGAAAACCCTTTTTCCAAAACAGTCCAGAATTCACCTTGAAGAATTTACCAGCGGATATGGTAAGCAAAATTCAGGTGATAGATGAGAAAAGCAAGGAAGCCATATTTAGTGGTCATGATGATGGGAAAAGAGAAAAGGTACTTAATGTAGTAACCAAACCAGAAAAACGGAGAGGCTATTTCTCAACCCTAGGCCTGACTTACAGCCCACCAGAACGCTACCAAGCCAGTGGAAACATCAACTTTATTAGAGGCAAAGATAGATTTTCTGTCTCTGGGGGCTATAATAATCTAAGTTCAGGAGGAGGGGCTCCACAATATATGGACATGGGAAGTGGCCAGGGTATGGTTATGGTCGAAGGAATGGGGCCAAGCGGAGGTGTTTCGCAACAGAGTAATTTCACCACCTACTATTATTCCGAGATCATCCCAAAGCTTACAGCTAATGCTTCCTATTCTTACCGAGGGTCAAGTACTAAATCCATCAATGAAACTTCTCAACAGTACATTCAGGCGGCTGACTCTGGTAGGGTTTATAACCAAAGATCTGAGCGGGAAAGCAGTAATGATTCACAAAGTGCTTCACTCAGTTTGGAATACAAACCCAATGACAAAAACCAATTCACACTAAGGCAAAGTTTCTCATTAAGTGATGGAGAAAGTCTTTCGCATGTAACTGGAAATACCTTTATGAACAATGAGGAAGTTAATAGTACGGACAACCGAAACTTCTCTGAACAGAATGGAAAAAACTGGAACAGTAGCTTTAGTTGGTGGCATAAATTCGCAAAGAAAGGTCGTTCACTATCAATAAACTCAAGCATCGGTCAAAGCGAATCAGCAAGCACTGACTCCATAAGGTCTATTAATCGTTTTAGCACTGGAAATGTGAGCAATCAGGATTATGACCAATTCAGTAGACCAGAAGACAATACCAATAGATTTTCTACCCAAGTTTCTTATACAGAACCGATAGGAGAAAAACAGAGTCTGAGGCTTTCCTATAAAAGGGATATTAATAAAACCGATAATGAGAACTTGCTACTCAATTACAATAACAATGAATCGAATTATACCGACATCGATACCCTACGATCAAGTCAATATGATAACAGACTAACCAAGGACGAATTTAACTCGGGGATTCAATTTAAGATTGGAGAAATTAACATCACTGCTGGAGCAAAATATCAGCTTCAAAAGATCGAAAATGATCAGGTCTTCCCGAGGTCTACGGCTTTAGACAGAAGCTTTGAAGGCTTTTTACCCGATGTTAGTTTGTCTTTCAGGAATAAGGAAGGCAAACAAATGAGGTTGAATTATTCAAGAAGCATGGGGGTACCTCAAGCCCGTCAATTACAAGATGTACTGGACAACAGTAACCCTTTATTCCTTAGAAGAGGGAACCCACAACTCTCTGAAAGTTACTCTAACAGGCTAGCCTTAACCTATGCCCTATTTAACAAGGAAACAAAGTCATATATCTCTTTCAACTTATCTGCTGGAACGACAGAAAACACAGTAGTAAACAGTACGATTATTGGGAATGGAACAAATAGTCCAGACGGTATTGAATTACCTGTTGGTGCTAGACTAAGTACTCCTGTGAATATGGATGGAAGGAGAAATATGAATGGAAGTGTTAATATTTCGAAACCTATTGAAAAATGGAAGCTCAATGTTCAAGTTAGTGGCTCTGCCAGTTTTAGTAGAAACCCTCAATTCTTAAATGGTGTCATTCAAGTTTCAGAAAACTCTAACTATGGAATTGGATTTGGGATAAATAGCAACTTCAGCAAGAAGCTTGATGTCTCACTAAGTGTGAGACCAGGCTTTTCAAATGTAAAAAACCCTAGCAACGAAGCGGGTAATAGACGCTATTCCCAAATGGCTTCTTCTTTACGTGGCTCTTACAAATCAGAAAGCGGAATTTTCGTCACTACTTCACTCGGCCATCAACAAAACGGTAAAGTGGGCAATATTGACGGCACTAGCCAAGTAATCTGGAGCATGTCTTTGGGTAAGTCTTTCTTCAAAAAGAAAATGGACTTTAGCATAACCGCCAATGATTTACTACGCCAGAGCTCTGTAATTGACCGAAATGTAACTTCAGAATACATTCAAAACTCCGAAACGAATGTATTGCGCCAAATCTTTAGATTTAGGCTGGGTTATAAGTTGAATAAATTTGGAGGGAAATAATTTAAATACTTAATGGGGTACAGCTACCTCCTCCTCTGAATCCGAGATCAGGTTATGGTTTTGAGGTTCACTATTTATCAATTTCATTACACGAGACTCCTCAATAGCTTTAGGCTTAGAATAGCGCCCTTTGAGTCCATAGACCACCGCAGCAACTGCAAGTACGACAAAACAAAGGTTGATTACTTTTCTCATTATTAAATTAAGGTTGATAACTAGCAAACCTTGTTTGCAACAACTCTGCCAGTTACTCTACTGACTCTAATTTAAACAATTCGGTTGTAATAGAGGGTTAGTTTATTTGATATTTCAAGCTCATTTTCAAGGATAAGCAATCATGATTCATTGGTGGGTTTCATTTTACTTATACACTCGAAGGGTTTCAAAAGTATTCGAACATGCCTCTAACTCAACGGGGGCATTATCAAACACCTGCATTGAGATAAGCATGGCCAAAGCCTTAAAATTTATGTCTTTGGTGCTGTCTTCTGTCACACCGTCAATTACCACCATTCTGAACAAAAAAGTAGAGTCTCTTTTTGTTAATTGAACTGACTTTCCGCTTCCATCGGCAAACTCTGATTCGATCAAATAATCTCCCAATTTTTGGGCATCGGTTTCGGTAACTAGGTCGGTATAATAAACGTCCGTACCATTAAATTCCAGTTTTTCGCCATAGCTTGAACTGCTGAAAACGAAATACACTATTACAGCAATTATAAAGAAGAGGCCTGTCAGTAACTTTTTCATAGATTATATTTTTAAGATTTCACAAGGTTAATTTCAAGGTAAAATATGGTCAGGAATATGCTTGGCGGAGAAAGTCATCGGCAGATTTTTCTTATAATATGGGATAAGTCTAAAGATGATGATGGCCAAGAACACCAATGAAACAAGCCAAGCACCAAACATGGTTAGTACGATAAGCATAAGCCCAAAAAAGAACGCGGAAGCTATTACCTCTAACCAGTAGGTAGATTTAGATTTACCTGACTTAAAATTTGTCAGTCCATAACCATCCAAGTTCAGTAATAAGCTTCTTACAAACTGACTGTATTCGGCAGACTGATAATCAAAATTTGCTGGCCCAATATAGCGCCTGTTGCTAAGGGTAATCTTTCCCGATCTAGATTCGATTGCACACTGATAAATATTATCGTAGTGCTTAGTAGGCTTAAAACTCAAATGAACATTTTGAATATCCTGTAAGTCCCATTGGGCTTGTCCATTCGAGATAATTCTATCATCCAACGTGTAGGTCTGCTCTTTATCAAAAGCGCTAATTCTATTCAGGTAAGTTTCCATATTTAAAGAATTTGGCTCCATAACCAGTTAATTACATGATAAAACTAGGTTGAATATCAGTCGCTTAACATCCCCATATAAAGGCAAAAGCGGGTCAGTGCTAGTACTGACCCGCTCACCATGAAACGAAGAAAGCCCCGCTCCCGAGGCTTTCTGAATCGACCACTATTTAAGGCACCCAACTCGAGCCAAAAATACTTTTGGTTCATGAATAAAACCCTAGCAAGCCAACATTGAAAACCTCACTCAATGCGGCTTGTAAAGGACTTCAATCAATTATCAACTACTACCTCCCTTCTGGAGCTTGAGTTAATGTCTTGTTACATATTAGCCTTGATTTCAGCTACAATGGCTTTTTGTGCGTAAAGCAGAATTTGCCTTAGTTCTTCAATATACTTGGCTTCATCAGCATGGATGGAATACTCGCCTTTTGAGGATAAGCCCCAGAATGAACCGTCTCTTGAATCAGTTTCTACCAAACCTTTACTCCAATCATTATTACCTTCAATTGGTTTATCGAAAGTCACACCACCCCATGCTCCTTTTGGGTTTGCTATAACAAGAGTCGGCTGAATGGTTAAGCCAGCTTCGGTGGTTAAGCTATTTCTACTCGTATTCTTTTTACCTTCAAACGAAGCGAACCCAACCACATAATTAATGTGCACCATATTTACATTGGCATTTTTTGCAGCAGCATTATAAAAATTGCCGTAAATCTCTGCCGATGTCGTGTAAATCGGCATATCCTTTGGTCTGAAAATATTCTGCTCTTTAGTGCCTTCACTATTTAAAATACCTGCTTTTACAAATATCACCTGACCATCGGTTCTACCAATCCATGCTTTATTCTTGTCGGCTTTCCCGCTTTCAATTCCATAATCAATCGCAGATTGACCGTCCGAAATAGTCCATCCTATGCCTTTCAATTCTGCTATAAACTGAGCGTATGACTCCTCAATGAGTTTTTGAAGTGCTTCCGCGCTCACTCCTGCTAGAGCAGCTTCCGCGAACACCGAACCTACGCCCTGTTTTTGCATTACCCCCGCTTGAGACTTACCCGTCATCAATGAAGCTTGGGATATGTAGTAATCATGAATAAAAGTAGGGTCAGACTTAAGCGATTTTGATATGGAGCCTCCAATTTTCGCCTTCATTTTGTATTTTTTGGCAAAATCAACTTTTGACCAATCTGTTTGCGCATTTAAGCCAATTGTGGCTATTGCGAGTACTAATATTAGGGTTAACTTTTTCATAGTGGATGTATTTAAATTGTGTCTTTTCTTAAAAATTGTTTGTTACAATTGGGCTTATCATTTATTAGAATTTCTTGATGACATAGCCCACAGATAAGGTAATTACTGCACCTTCATAAGGCCGCGTACCCAATTCGCCTATGGCGAACATATTGCCGAAGAAGCCTTTCTTTCTTCCAAAATTATTCTCGATGGTGTAGGGACTGTTGTACCATTTCACTCCTAGCCTCCAGCCGATTGCATCCGAATCATCGTAGGCTGGGTCTTCAATATTGGTGGGTAAAATCAGTACATCTGCATAGAATTTGAAGATACTTCCGAGCGCAAAACTTTCATTTGTTTCTTCACTCTTAAACTGGAAGAATGTGCCTTTGGAAATACCTATTCCCGCATAACCTCCAGTATGTGTAATGCTACTTATTGTTGAGAATACCCCAACCTCGTCTGGTTCATAGCTGCTGTTTCTGTAGTAGCCGCCTCCGCGAACAAACACCTCTGTTCTTACATTCCCAGGCATGGTCAGTGTACTTGATCTGGTGGTTACTAAGCCCCCAGATCTCGACTGATTGAAACTCATCAATACTTTGAGGTCCTCCTTTAATTTGGTCTTCGAGAATAGGGTTTTACTTACTCCAGCTTCAGCGGCAATGGCCAAGCCTCCAGATGATTCGAGTTTTAGCAGCGGAGTTCTTAAACTACCTTCTAAACCAAGAGAAGGCAGCAAGGGGAAATAAGTATTAACCCCTAAAGCCCATGCATAAGCACCACTTACGTTCGCCATGCCAGCATCGACTGTTAAGTACTCTAAGGCTACATGTCCTTTGATCAGTTGCGAAGGATCGTCCTTTAAGACTTCGTAACCTTGGCCAAACATTGATTGGTTGAATAGACAAGTTAAAATACCGATGGCAAATACCTTTTTCATCATCTTAGTGCTTTTAAGTACTTCTCAAAATTGGGTGAATTCAAGCCTTGAAAACATACTGTCTATGTGGTGTTTTAAACTCCGTACTGGCACGGAGTTTTGGTATGGTTACTCTACTTTAAACTGACCATAGTAACCAGGCCCGCTCGCCAAAATCAAATTAATTTCTTCAAGGCCTCCACTCTGATTGGCTGCTATTTGAAATGCAATATCCCCTATGCAGTCCGCCTTGAATGTGGGTGCTGTAAATGGAGATCTGTTTACAGGGTTAATCACAGAAAAGCAGTCTTCTCCATCTATCGATACAGTAAGTCGTTCGGCTGCTATAGTGAAAGTGGCTAAAGTGCCTTCTGGGTAAGGCGAATTACTTTCGGCATAAGTAATTTTCATATTGTAAGTACCATGTAGTGAGGTTGGCACAGTAGTGGCAGTTTCATCAGTACCTGACGTTGCTTCACAGACTTGACCTCCACAATCATCTTTAGTTGGAGGATCTTCATTTCCACATGAAGTAATGACAAGGAAAGCAAGTACGAGTAATGCGAATTGTTTTTTCATCATCTTAGGGTTTAGTATTTCTCAAAGTTGAGGGAATCAAAGCCCTGAGAACATACAGCCTAAGTGGTGTTTTTAACTCCGTGCTGGCACGGAGTTAAAGTCAATTACCATAGTGAATAAATGGAGACCAAAAGCCAGTACCCTTAAAGGTTTCACCAAACTCTCCCTTAATAAATCTGCGTTTCATATCATCAATAGCATCGGCATAGGTCATATTGGTCTTGCCCACTAACTCATACATACCTGCCATAAAATACATGGTTGAAGCATCATTAACGGCCCAAAGCGAAACCGCTGCGCCATTGGCACCAGCCAAGATCAAAGATTGGGTTAAGCCCATCACTCCTTCTCCGCCATAGATTTTACCCAAACCTGTTTCACAAGCAGAAAGCACGACCAAATCTGCATTTAACTTTAATGAAGAAATCTCAGGAGCAGTGAGGTAACCATCTTCACCATCTTTTTCATCTTTCGAAATACTCATGGCTACGCCAGAAAGCTGGGGAATGTCGGGCAGTGCGAAGCCGTGAGTTGCTAAATGAACTACCTTATAATTCGCCAATTTCCCTTCCGCAGAAAGCTTTTTCAAAAAAGCTTCATCCATTTCCAAACCGGTGTACACATCGGTTCCCAGCACGGTGGCTGCCATGGTTTCCACTTCACGGAGTGTTCCTGGGAGATAGTCCATCTTACCAAAACCTAAAGCCGCATATACTTCACGTTGAGACAATCCTTTAGTAGCATTATCTTCTGCTATGAAATTCATTTCCTGTAGCCTTTCTCCACTCCTGATAGGGTCTGCCTTGGTCGACATTTCATCGTAAAGCGCCCCACCCATAGCCAGCATTGGCTTGCGATTGTCCGCATATTTTCGTGAATTGATTACCCCTGCAACACTGGCCGATTGCATATAGCGAATCCCTACATCTTCAATAAGGTATTTGCCCTGATTCGTGATCAAGGCTTCGAATGGGATAAAATTCAGAAGTCCATCGGGCGATATAATCAACTTCTTTTTACCAGCGATAAGATTGGCCACAGGCTCGATGAGAAACTTATAGTAAGTATTTAAGAATTTGGTTTTGATTTCGGCATATTCAAGCTTGTCATCTTGAAGTAATTCTCGAGTAAGTTCGCCCAGCGTTTCAAAATCTTCTTGATTAAACATGTTGGCAATGTCGTTTTCCATCAAGATACGATCGCCCACCACCCTTGCATTTAGAGGTAATTTAAACCCAATGCGTTGCATGTCTTCATTACGAGCCTTATCAAAATAACGCTGTTTAAGCTCCACAAACTCCTTGAAGAATTCATTAAGAATCGCATACGATTTGTCCTTCGTCACCACATTAATGGCCACAGCTCCTGGTTCGGTCAAACTATAAAACAGGGCCACCTCGTCTGACTTTAAGCTGGCTTGAAATTTCTCCAATGTGGTTTTATTGGCTTTCTTCCTTAAGGTCATTCGCTCGGTTAATACCCTTGCCCTTTGTTGATCTATAGCATTAAAGAGTCCAGCCCCATCCCCTGTTCGGGCATAGCAATAGGTAAGAAATTGATAGGCACTCAACTGAGATTGTAGGTAGGTAATTCGATTTTGCCCGTCCAATTGAGACCTAAACTCTTCAGAAATACTAATGGCTTTTTCAAAATAAGGAATGGCCCTGGCGTATTCTTCAGTAAAGAAAAACATAGTCCCTACATTGTTAAGGTTAATGATGGCGTCTTGCTCTCTATTTTGACTTAGAAGGCTATTGATCAAAGTTTGATAGGTTTGAACCGCCTTATCTCTTTGGCCAGATTGCCAGTAGTTAATGGCCAAGTTTCCTTGAATAGTTTCAGCCAAATAACCAAGATTATTATTTATAGCAATTGTATTGGCTTGTTCCAAATATTGCTTTGCCTTCGTTCTATCAGCGGGATCGGTAGACACTAAATACGAAGAGCCCATTGTATTATAGCCCTGTGCCTGAAAGTAAGGGTTCTTCATATTATTACCCAATTGCAAAACCTGATTCCCTACTAATATATTCTCTTGATTTAAACCTTGAGCACTAAGCATTGATGACTTTTTCAATAGTAATTGGCCTGTCAAATTAAGGTTCAACAGCCTTTTCGAATAGGGCAATGCTTGATCGACCACTTGTTGTCCCAATTGAAAATCACCAATGTAATTCAGGTAATCTGAGTAGTAATAAGCGGCAATCGACTTCACGTAGCTACCTATGGCCTCGTTCGAGATTGTGTTTCTATAAGCATTTCCAATTAACTGACCGCCCGCTTCAATACTCCCGTTGTAAAATAAGGAAGCACCCACTTCGGCCTGCCATTTATAAATGGTGTTCTGGCCTTTTGGTGATAATTTATTGAGGGCATCCAAAGCTCCATTAAAAGCATTCAAAGCCTCTGGCCCTTTACCTTCCAAGGCCAAAGTTTGCGCTTTAGAATTGGCCTCATTGGCGTCCATAAATACTTTGTTATTTACTTTAACAGTGGGCAACCAAGCTTTGAGATTTTGAAAATCATGAGCCTTTTTATCAAATTGAATAAAAGTATCCCAAGCATCATTAAAGTCTTGAATGTCTGAATCGAGTTGCTGGTACTGAAGGGCACGTTGAATTAAAGCCTTGGCCTCATCCATTTTACCTTCGAACACCTTGAGGTTGGCCCTCATAAACACGGGATAAATAGAAGTTTCACCTAAATCTTCTGTGGCCTTTAGGTAAGTACCTGCCTGAATCATATCACCTTTAAGCATATAGTTAAAGGCAAACATGGCATATACGTTTTCAAAATAGCCGTTGATGTCCATCACCTCTTGAAGTAAGCCCAGCGATTCTTGCGTTTGGTTTTTCTTCACCAGATCATAAGCCTTCAAGTATTTTTCATTAAGGTCGTCTTGAGCCTTTACAAATTGTGGTAAAGTGAGAAGTCCAAGCACAAATACTATTGTAATGGTCTTCGATATGAATCGAAAAGAAGAGATAAATTTCGTCATAGCATTGTTTATTTAGGTTTGAACAAAAAAGGATTTTAGTTACCTCCCTTCTTTTTTGGAAATACCAGTCCATCAAATAAATTATCGAGACCATTTTTTGATAATTCCATGGCCCTTTTATGATTGTAAATATTGAGCTCATTTACCTTAACGGTCGTTTCAGCACTCGTTTTAATTGCTATAAAATCACCAAAAGTATTGTCAATTTTAGTAGTGTAAATCTGCTTGTGATTAAGCTCAAAGCTGTATTCATTTCCGTCTTTAACCACCAACAAATCATTGTATTCAAACCTTTTAACCAAACCCTCTTCTTTGCCTCCGAAAAGCAACTTCATTTCTTCGCCATTTTTATAAACTCCGTAAAACCCAGTGTTATCATACATGAAAGAATAGTAGTCTTTTCCATCCTCACTCATTCCAAAACACAGCCCTATTAATCCATCAGCATTTCCTTTTTCAAGAAACATTTCAACACTTAAACCATAGTCTATCTTATCCACTTTAGGGTTAATAAATGTTCGGACTATTACATTAGAAGTGCTTTCCACCCTAAGGTGCCCATTTTGAATAGCAAGAGAATAGCCATCGTGATTACCCAAAAAAGGCCAGTTGTTTTTGTTATCGTCAAAAGGCTCGTGAAAGAAATTAGTCTGAGCAGAGAGACCGGCAGTCAGTAGCATCAACATTATGACTGCGAAAATCCTGTTTTTCATAATTTCTATTGTAAAGCGTTTCTCTAGTTACTCGTGCGCACGATATTCCCTAGGGCATTGACGGTAAGCTTATAGGAATCAAGTGAATTTCCATTTTGCTGATATGCACTGATCACCGTGGTGTTTCCCTCTTTTTTCACATTGAATTCAATTTTGGTAGTAATGGCTCCTATACTTTTTTGTGTAACTCCAATGTTTTCTGTTCGTTTGTGCGTTCCGTCTGTTCCAAAAACTGAAACCTTAAACCAAGAAACATCAGATCCACTTACGATCCCCCTCCACATAGAAAGCAAGATCAAATCACCCTCTTGGGTTTGCCCTATTTCGCCAATGGCACTCAGGTTGCCATCATTTCTACTAATGCTTAATGCTCCTTCCAAACCGTTCACAGACCTGCCTTGTAGCGCATTGTAGTCAAGTGCCCACGGCAGCCTAAGCAGATTATAACTGTTTAATAAGTTGCTATTATAAAGCGGGCGCTGTGGAGCCGAAGGTTTTGGAGTTGAAACTACGCTACTTGCTTTTGACGAAAACAAATTAAGATCATCTATAACTTCGTTGTTTCTTAAATCCACTAAGAGCATATTGGCGTCAACTTTCTTTGCTGTTGGAACTGCCGCTATACTTATTTCAGAAATCAATTCAAACCTATATTCACTCCCTTTCATTCTATTATTAATAGAGGAGAAAGACCATGAGGCATCTTCTACAAACTTATCGCCCTCTTTTTTCAACCTAGATACTATTCTGTTCTCAACATCAATGGAATAAAGGTTACCCCCAAAGAACTTATAATCTCTTTTGGGATTGCTCTGATTTCCGAGTAGAATGAGCTCATTATTTTCTGCATCAAAATAATAATCATCCCACACTGGATCGAGTGGTATGTACCTACTAATCACTGCTTTTGCCCCATCTATTGTGGAAAGTCCTGTTCTACTATATCCAATGCTTGGCAACTGAGGTACTGCATCCATTTTTTTTGCATTCAGTAAATCATACACCTCGAAACCGTCTTCATACTTCCATAAAAAATGATAATCAGGACTGAACTGATGGTCCTTTTCCAAATACTTTTCTAGGTCCACTTTCGAACTCATGATCTGTATGATTTCTCTAGAACTAGGGTCGTAAATATAGAGGCCAGATTGGGACTTTATTGCTGGATACTTTTTCTCCAGTTTGGGCTTGGTAGCTAATACTCTACCATCATCATAAACTCCAATAATAAAATGCTCATAGCTCAAGGAATTTGTCTTACCTGTTTCAATCTTAGTTATAGTGTTCGAAATAGAAGTAACAAAAGCTTGTCTAGTTATTTTACTAAAACCCATGTATGAAAAATCGCCAGAGAAGCCACCATTAATGCTGTTTTCTGGAAAAAAAGTAGAGGTGCTTGTTTGAGTATCGTACAACAACAAACCCTGATACCTACCATCAGAAGAAGAGACAACATTTTCGCCAATGAGTAAATATCGGCCATCAGTACTAGTTTTAAAGAGGGTTAATTTAGGACCTCTAAAAGAAACCTCTTGAGCTGTGAGTTGAAGAATGTCAAGAAAAAGGAAGATGCTGAGAAATGTAAGTAGCTTTTTCATATGCATGAATCTTATGAAGTAAAACTAAGGCATAAGAGAAGGCCAGAACATGACTTGAAACCCTTGTTTTCATATCCGTGCTGGTACGTATTTTCAGAATTATGCACATACAAAGCGAACACGATACTTAGCATAAAATTTTACGCCAGTATCGTGTCTAAAGCATTTCAGAAACTTTAAAGCTGTCCAATCAATTGTTACCACCCTTACTCTTGGTCGTGTTAATCTCTTTTAAAATGGCATTCAGCTCTGACTGAGGAATGACTTCAGGAAATAAAAGATCGAGCACTTCAGCCTTTTCAAAGCCTTTGAATCTATACGCTTTCTGACTTGTTCCATTATTGACATAAATAAGATCTCCTTGATAGATATCTGATGTGAATGTTGTACTCTTATCAATTACACCCTCTCTAATTAAAGAGAATTCACCCTCTTTCAACTTGGTCAACACTACCTTTTCATCATCGGCTGGGAGTTTCTTTAGTTCTCCAAAGAAATAACCTGCCTTTTGAGGGTATTCGGCAAAATAGGTTGCACCAATAGAGGTATCATAGACCAGTTCACTCCACATTTCTGACTCAGCTCGGTTGTTCACATATACTCTTTTAACATCCACTTTCGACTTTCCTTTCATGAAAAAAGCCACATTTTTCTCTTCCCACTTTAACACCCTATTGTCATTAGATGTCATTATGATTCTACTCGAACCCTCCATATTATCTTGTGTAAAGTAGCCATTGAGCTCATAGGTGATATTTCTTGTTGTATCATGTACGAGTGCATCTGGGCTACCCAGATTACCAAAGAATTGCAAATAATCAAGATTTGGTTCTCCATTCTCATTCCATAAGCTATAAGTTGTCCCTGTTCTCTTAAAGCTATTGGGCTTGCCCTTCACTTCTACCGCCTTTTCTTTAGGCTTTGACGGGTCTACCTTCAACTTACTGGCTAAACTAGCAATGTCTTTATCAGGAACTATTTCGGCTAGAAGAAATTCACCAACCTTTATATCTTTAAACCCTTTAAAACGATAGGCTTTCACCACATTCAAAGCATTTGAATAGAAATGGACTACATCATCTTCATCTGATAGGCTGTAATCATACCCACTTACCGTTTCTCCTTTTTCAAAAATAATCCATTGCCCTTTTTCTAGTTTCATAATATAAACTTGAGCCGAATTCCATGGCAAGCTTTTCATAGGACCAACCCGCTCAGTTCCTTCTAAATCATATTGCATTCCGTAACTAGCATTCGTAGCTGAATCATAAAGCACTGCACCATATTTTTCTTTGTCTGGATTCAGCTTGTAACTCCCCAAATTGGTCTTCAGCAACCTTGTCCCTCTAACAAAATAGGTGATGTTCTTCTTGTCATTATAGAGGTAATAGATTGACTCATTACCCTTAGACAATAGGGTAACAGGCTGATTTAAAAAATCTTGATCATCTGGTTTATCATAATAGCCATCCATCTTTAAGTACTCTCCCGTTAGCGAAAAATAAATCACAAGTTGATTATCTGGAGCCCAAGCAGCGACTTCCCCAATACCTGTGACTAAAGTGCCGTCAGAAGTTTTTAAATCATACTTTTTATCGGCTAGGTTATCGTAAATAAAACTAGAAAAGTTAACGGAGGGTAGGCGTTCTTTTAATTGCTTTAAAGGCTCCGTCAATTTTTCGGCAACATGAATGTCGCCAGGTTTACCTTCATCGTATTTAGACCTAAAACCAGGCAAGAAATACCACCCATCTTTTCCTATATTGGTACTCACCAATCTACTGCCATCAGGGGTATCTACTTGCTTTCGGATACCAATCCCACTCCCAAGAGAGACGAAAGCATATGTACTATCTGTCATTTTTCCCCAAAAAATATTGTCATCCATCAATTCAGCCTTATGAAGCCCCGCCTTCTCTTCTGGAGCAGGCTTAATGGCCAAAAATGATTTTTTGAGCTTACCTAAGTAGTTAATACTATTATCGCCTACGTTGTATTTCCACTTATCCGATGTTAAAACAAGTCCCTTCTGAAATGTAGTTAGGAAAGTTGGCCCCCCAGCCCAAAAAATATCCTCGGGGTCATGTGACACGATCACACCTTCATACCAAGTAGATTGATTCGTATTATTACCGTAGCCCTTTAATACAACCGTAGCATTTGAAGAGGTCACATAGGTGAGGTAGTCGTTGGTTCCTGATATTAGGTTGGGACTGGTTGCCGATACTATTTTGCCATTAATAGCTACTTGAAATTGAGCGTATGACTGTCTAACATACTGCGCCCTATCATCTTCAGGGGTCATTTCGGTTCTACCAGTGGTTTGTCCATCTGTATAACTTATTTTTCTTAACACTAGGCTAGACCTACCAAACTGTTGATCAAGAACTTCGCCTTTTATCCAACTTCCTTTTACATCATTTTCGTAATAATACTTAACAATAGATTGCTGACTGCTCCCTAGGTTTTTTGTAGTTACTTGAACTTGCTGCTTTGTTGTTCTATTGGTTAACGTAGTAATAGAGAATGTTCCATTTGCGGTTACTCTGGTTTCTGCAGTTATTTCATTCGCCCCTTCGTCCTTATACTCAAATGTAGAAATAACCTTTAGGGCATCTTCTCCTTTTAGTTTTTGAGAAGTCTTGGTAATTCTATTTTCAGCATCCTTTTCATAATACTCCACCCCTTTAAGCTCTCCATTTTCAAGTACTTCAATTTGTATCAGTTGGTCTTTATCGTTGTAGGTGTAGTTTTTTACCGATGTGATCAAGCCTTGTACTTGAGTAGTTGTGGAGAGCAACCCCTTTTTATAGTCGTACTTGGTGTTGCGTAAGTTTAACTTAGTAGCACCATTTGCAATTTTTTCCACGTCCAAAATTCCTTTTTTGTCCAATTCGTATGTGTATTCATACTTATTACCGGTTAAGAGTTCGTCTCGGCTAATGCTTATCAAGTTGCCGTTGTTGTCAAACTTCTCCATTTCAATTACAGATTTCTGCAGCCCCTTTTCTGCCACAAATTCATAATACATGGTTTCGATACTCGTGGCTTTACCTTTCACTCCCTTGGACTCCAAGGTGGCAGTTTCGAGTATTTGAGCCTTCGCGGAAAACGCGAAAACCATTAATAAGAGAATGATGAATTTTTTCATGAGTAAGTATTTTAATGGTCAATGCAATCCAGACCTTTTAGAATGAAGCCTTTGGATCATTGTAAAATTAAAACCACTCTGCATCAGAAAGAATACGCTAGGCAAGGGGTATTTGCATCCGTGCTGGCACGGATGAGAAAAGCTATAATGTAAATTTTATATAGGTTTAGAGGGTATTAGATCAAGTTATTCGCGTAAGCAAATTTGATAAGCCCTACCAAAGAGCTGGTTTTCGTTTTGCGGAATATGTTCTTTCGGTGGGTTTCTACGGTACGTTCACTGATAAAAAGTTCTTCTGCAATTTGTCTGTTGGAATATTCCTGAGAAATCAGTTTTAGAATTTCGCGTTCACGGGAGGTTAATAATTTTCCTTCATCGGGTTCGTAAAGGCTTTTTACTAACATGGCATTAATGTCGGTGGACATGTACATCTTCCCTCCTCTTACCGCATAAATGGCTTCAATCAATTCTGCTTTTGTGTCTTTCTTCAACACATAACCATTTACGCCTTCTTTAAGAATTTCCTTCACCAAATGAGCTTCATCGTGCATGCTCAAAATGATGAATTTCATGTCAGGAAAAAGGCGTTTAGATTTCTGGACTAAGCTCAGTCCGTCATCATCACCTAAATTATAATCGGTAATCACAAGATCAGGTTTGTGCTTATCTATGGAGCGGATTGCCTCTGGAACAGAGCCCACAGCATCTACCACCGTTAACATATCATCTTCTTCAATGAGTTTTCTTAAGCCATCCAATAATATGGCGTGGTCATCGACAAGGAGGATTTTCATCGTTTCTGCTATTTGTTCCTTGCCCACAAAATTGAACAACCATTTCATGGAGGCAAGGTATTCTCTCTAATCTATAAAAAATATCCGATTAAGCCGTGATTTGCGATTCAGTACTAGTGGGTATTTTCTTCATTGAAGCATCTGGCAAATTAACCGTCATCATGGTGCCACATCTAGCAGAATGCGTATCTAAATCAAAATCTCCCTTCACCAAGTTTAGTCGGGTTTGAATGTTTTTCCAGCCATTGCCCTTTCCGTTATAGAATTCAGAGGCGTCAAAGCCTTTTCCGTCATCTTCTACTGTAAGCGTCAATTCGGTTTCGTCTCTCGTCAACTGAATGGTGATGTGATCTGCCTCGGCATATTTCATCACATTATTTACCCACTCTTGGCAAATTCTAAAAAGCGAGATCTCCATTAGTTCTGGCAAACGCTCTTCATCACCAAAAACAATCACTTCGCAAGTCACTTTTTTACTTTGTGTAATCCGATCACCAAACTCTCTTAAGGCCACACCAAGCCCGTTTTTCACCAAGGTCTGAGGCATTAAATCGAAGCAAATGGACCGTAGTTCAGCATACATGTCATTGATGACTGATTCTCCATTTTGGAATACTTCCAGCCTTTTTTCTGGCTGTTGGGCATCTTTATCTGTAAGAGAAGAAAGGTTCAGTTTGAGTACTGAGATGAGTTGACCAAAGCCATCGTGCAAATCCCTTGCAAAGCGGCTGCGTTCTTTTTCTTGAGAATTAATTACTGCATTTAATTCTGCTTCGCGAAGCTTAAGCTGGGCTTCTTGTTTTATTAATTGTTCTTTCTTCTTGGCCCTATTTCTATTGAGCAGCACCAGAATAATTAACAATAAGGCAATGAAAACCAAACCAATAATCAAGGCTTGATTTCTTTCCAAACGGGCCTCTTGAGCACTCAAAGCCGATTGTTGCAGTTCTATTTGCTGTTCTTTTTCCTTTGTCCTGAATTCAGTTTCCAAGCTTGCAATAAGCTGCTGTTTTTCAAGACTCATGAAATTAGACTCAAGCGTATCGTTCAACAGCGACATTTCAAAGGCCAGTTTATAATTCCCTAGCTTGGCATATAAAAGTTTTAGTTTTTGTGAAGCTAGATTGGGTATCTCTGTTCCTCCTTCTTTTTTGGAAATCACCAATGCCTTTTCAAAAAGTGCAATAGCCTCTTGAGTTAGCCCCATTGTGTCCTTTAGTGCTCCATAATTGAAATAGGTTTCTGCCACTCCTACACTATAGCCCACTTTTTCATAATTAATTAGCGCTGACTTAAAAGAATTCTCAGACTCAGAAAAATAACCCTGCTTCATTTGAGCGTTTCCCATTACTTGGTTTGTATTGCCCAGTGCACCTATATTATTTGTTAAAGTAAGCACTGGAACGGCCTTATTGTAATAGAAGGCCACACTATCATAGTTTTTCAAGTACCCATGTACAGCCGTTAAGTTAGAAAGCTCAATACCAATATTAATGGTGTCTTTTCGATCTATGGAAAGCTTGTATGCTCTATGAAAATACTTAGCGGCATTTATATAGTCATCATTGGCAGAGTATACCTGTGCCATTGTATCATATACTCTGTTAAGAAATACATTATTAGATAGGGACTCAAATATTTCCATGGCCAACAAATTCTTAGTCAAAGCCTGATCAAAAAGACCTTTTTCAAGACTCATCTGAGCTAAAGAAAGATAACTTTTCCCTATTTCTAGGCTATCACCAACTACTTCGAAGACAGTTAAAGACTTTGAGAAAAAGTCAATTGCCAAATCATTCTGTTGCTTAACTTGATAATGTACTCCGATCATTTTTAAGCCATGCGCTCTCTGCCATTCACTACCTATGTCGTTAGACCACCGAACAACATTCTCGGCATAAATCAAGCTACTATCAGGTTTAGAATAATAGGTAGCCACAGACCTCCTCAGTTCCTTGGCAATTCGCAGTGAGTCTTGCGCCACTAAATGGTTGGCCGAAATAATAATCAGTAATACACACAATAGCTTCTTCATCAAAAAGGGGTTATTGACGGAAAAAGTGATCTGACCAAACCACACACGCTTAATAAAACTATCGAAAAAAAATGATTAAACGCTAATGCTTCTTTCTGCTCTGGCCGAAACTTCTTTCATATCCGCCTCCAGCAAATTAACCGTCATCATGGAGCCACGCCTTTTGGCATGTGTGTCTAGGTCGAATTCCCCTTTGATTAGATTTAGGCGGGTTTGAATATTTTTCCAGCCGTTACCCTTGCCGCTATAAAAGAGTTCAGCGTCAAAGCCTTTTCCATCATCTTCTACTGTAAGTGTCAGTTCGGTTTCATCTCTGGTCAGCTGAATTGTGATGTGACCGGCCTCAGCATACTTCATTACATTGTTTACCCACTCTTGGCAAATTCTGAAAAGGGAAATCTCCACAATCTCAGGAAGGCGCTCTTTGTTGCTGAATACAATCACTTCGCAAACCACCTTCTTGCTTTGTGTAATTCGGTCACCAAACTCTTTCAAGGCAATAGTCACCCCTTTCTTCACTAAAGTTTGAGGCATTAAATCGAAACAAATAGATCGCAGTTCAGCATACATGTCATTGATTACAGACTCACCATTTTTGAATACTTCCAGTCTCTTTTCAGGGTATTGAGCATCCTTATCGGTAAGAGAGGAAAGGTTGAGTTTGAGCACAGAAATCAGCTGACCAAAGCCATCATGTAAGTCCCTTGCAAAGCGGCCGCGTTCTTTCTCTTGAGAATTGATTACTGCGTTTAACTCCGCTTCGCGAAGCTTAAGTTGTGCTTGTTGAAGTATAAGTTGTTCGTTCTTTTTTGCACGGTTCCGCACTAAAAAGATAATGGCTAAAAATAAAATGGCAATCAAAACCAAGCCAATCATCAGCAAGCGATTTCGCTCAAGTTTTAATTCTTGCTCACCCAGTTGCGCTTCTTGCAAAGCAATTTGTTGCTCTTTTTCTTTCGTCTGAAACTCCTCTCTTAAGTAATTCAAGTTTTCAAGATTATTCTGAGTTAGCAGACTATCATTCAATGAAACATACTGATTCAAGAATCCATATGCATCTTTATACTGATTAGAAGCAGCATAAATGACTGCCTTTATATCTAAACTTTCTCTTCTTACCTCACGTGCTTTAACAGCATCTGCCATTTTCAAAGCCCGATTGACTTGAACCAAAGCCATCTTATAATCCTCTCTTTTTACTTCAACTTTAGCTAGCTGCAAATAAAGTTCAGAAATTCTAAGTGAATCATTTACGTTGCTATAATAATTTAAGGCTTTACCATATGCCTCATTCGCCTTGTCGAAGTCTTCATTCTCCCAATAGACTCCTGCTATTGACATATATGAGGAGCCAATATTTCCTAGAAAACTAATTCTTTCCTTCAGGTTCACAGCTTCCTCAAGGTAAATAAGTGCAGAGTCACTCATGTCAAGTTTCTGAAAAACACTACCCAGATTGGTCAAGCCAGACGATATCTCTACGCTGTCCCCTACCAGGTAAGCGTTGTTAAGGTATTTCCTAAAATAAGTTGCAGCAGTACTAAAGTCATTTTGGTAATAGTAAGATTGCCCAATAATATTCAACACCCTACCAACCCCATTTAGGTCATTCTTTAGTCTGAAATATTCAAGAGCTTCAAGGCTTCTAGAGACTGATTTTGTATAATCTGCAATAGAATTATAATAAATGGCCAAGTTGAGATGCGCTTTCCCCATTTCAAGAGTGTCTTTCAACTCGGTATAAAGCTCTTTACTCCTTCCGTAGAAGATAAATGCCGAATCACGTTTACCGGAATAGTATAAACCTATCCCCTTGTACTTGGCGGCAGCCGCTATTCCTCTTTTGTAACCAGCACTTTCAGATAGTTTATGAATAGAATCAGCCAATTCTATGGTCAAAAAAGGATCCCTAAGACTATTATTAGTTAAATCTATCAGCTTGTCTATTTGGACGTAGTCCTGAGCACTAAGCCCGTTCAAGCTCAAGAAGAAAACTGTGCAAATAAAAAGCCTCTTTAGAGAAATTATCATAGATACAAATTAACCAGGCCAACTAACATAAAAAAACCGACTTAAGATACTCCAATTATACAGAGTTCAAAAGTCGGTTTGAAAAATGAGCCTAGAACTGCTTAAGCAGCAAATTCCTTAATCGTCTTCTCTATAATATCACAGCATTCATGTAGTTGCTCTTCTGTCATCACCAAAGGAGGAGCAAAACGAATGATATTGCCGTGGGTTGGCTTGGCCAATAATCCGTTTTCTTTTAATGCCATACAAATATCCCAAGCAGTAGAACTGTCTTCGGTATCATTAATCACAATCGCATTCAAAAGCCCTTTACCACGTACCAATGTAATAAGCTCAGAAGTTTGGATAAATGCATTCATTCTTTCTCTAAAAATCTCGCCCAAACGTTGAGCATTTTCAGCAAGCTTTTCATCTTTAATTACTTCTAAAGCTGCAATGGCCACTTTAGCCGCCAAAGGGTTTCCTCCAAAAGTACTGCCATGCTGACCCGGCTGAATTACATCCATAATACGATCGTTGGCCATTACAGCCGACACAGGATACACACCCCCAGAAACAGCTTTACCCAAAATCAATACATCTGGCTTCACATTTTCATGATCACAGGCCAAAAGCTGACCTGTTCTTGCAATACCAGTTTGTACCTCATCGGCAATAAAAAGCACATTATTTTCTTTACACAGACGGTCGGCTTCGGTTAAGTAGCCCTCATCTGGAACAAAAACACCCGCTTCTCCTTGAATAGGCTCTACTAAAAAGCCAGCCACATTTTCTTCGGCCAAGGCTGCTTTTAAAGCATCAATATCGTTATAAGGTATTTTAATAAAGCCTTTCGTGTACGGACCAAAATTTTTCTTCGCTACTGGATCGTTCGAAAAGGAAATGATCGTAGTTGTTCTTCCGTGAAAATTATCTTCGCAAACAATAATTTTCGCTTCATTTTCAGCAATTCCTTTTCTTTCGTACGCCCATTTTCTACAAAGCTTAATGGCAGTTTCTACTGCTTCTGCTCCTGTATTCATAGGTAGTATTTTATCAAAACCGAAATACTCGGTCATGTACTTTTCATACATTCCTAATACATCGTTATAGAAAGCTCTTGAAGTTAGGGTGAGTATTTCTGCCTGGTCTTTTAAGGCCTGAACAATTCTTGGGTGGCAATGACCTTGATTTACAGCACTATAGGCAGATAAGAAATCAAAATACTTCTTCCCTTCTACATCCCAAACATATACGCCTTCGCCTTTGGCCAAAACTACCGGTAGCGGATGATAGTTATGCGCACCATATTTGTTTTCTAGATTAATCGCTTGTTTACTATTTTGAACTGTTTCCATCTCTATAAAATTTTATCTTTGCTACCCAAAATCAGAGGGTAGGCCAAAGGTAAACAAACTAATTTAGCCCAAAAAAGATGTCGAAGGATTCTAAATCAAAATCAACATTTGTCACAGAAACGGAAGATTATTACCTTGACGAACTGGGTAGAATGGTTTTTACAGCGAAGTACCATCTTAAAAGAGGATCTTGTTGTAAAAACGGTTGCAAACACTGTCCGTATGACTATAAAAAATGACAAACCATTTCGAGAATCTCTCTATTGATCCCAACGAACTTCCAGGTTTAGAGGAAATCAACTTCAAACCCATCGACCCAAACTATCTTAAAGTAAGCCTGATTTCATCAGCATTACTTTTCATCGTCCTTATTGGGGGGGCTATCGCTATTATTGAGTTTTCAGAAATTGAAGAAAAAATGACTGGTTACCTCGTCTCCATGAGTGCCATACTCGTTCTGGCTGCTGTTAATATTACAATCACCATTCTTGGTTTTAAGAAGAAGAAATACGCCCTCCGCCAACGGGACATCATTTATACCAAAGGCCTAATTTGGTCGGTACGTACTACTGTGCCTTTTAACAGGATACAACATGCCGAATTGAAGCAAGGCCCTATTGAACGACTTTATAAAATCAACAGCTTAAAGCTGTTTACCGCAGGCGGCCAGAGCAGCGACTTGGTTATTCCTGGCTTACCCGATAAAGAAGCCCTGTCTATGAAGGATTTTGTACTCAAGAAAACCGAAGAGGATGGAGCAGAACAATTATGATTTTTCTATTCCTCAACGCCAACCCTCGGTAGCCATTGGCATTATTCTGATTAAATTTTTCAGAATGACAATCAGGGCCATGTGGCCTATCCTGCTGTCCGTTGTTATTGGCCGAAGAGCGGGTTCAACCTTTGATGACATTATACTTTATCTGGTAATTGGTTTTGCTGCCTATAACCTTATAGGCTCAGTACTGACATATTTTCGCTTTTACTACTATATAAGTGGCAACGCTATTGTTTTAGACAAGGGTGTACTGAAAAAGACAAGAACAAATATTCCTTTTGAGCGAATTCAGACCATCAATTTTAGCCAAAACTTGCTCCACCGATTGTTCAATGTGGTAAGTGTAGAAATTGATTCTGCAGGTGCCAATAAATCTGAAATTAGTATTGATGCCCTGAGCAAAGATGAAGCGATTGCCTTGAGGGAATACATCATGGCCGAGAAGGAGCAATTGATTAGCGAATCGGGCACTGAGGAAGAAAAAGAAATGAGTGCAGACAAAAGTCCTTCAGAATTATTGCTGCACTTAACCCCTGCCGACCTTCTCAAAGTTGGTATAAGCCAAAATCACCTGCGATCTATGGGGATTATCTTTGCTTTTGTGTTTACCACTATGAATGAACTCAAAATCAGTATTGATGACTTTGTATCAGATCAGTTTACACAATTCGAAAGTTATGCAGAACATAATACGCTATTCGCTTTTGTTGTTTCTGCTGTTCTTGTCACCGTCATTTCATTCCTCTTTTCCTTGGGAAACTCTGTTCTGAAATACTATGACTTAAAGCTCTGGATGAGCAAAAACGCATTAAAACTGGTGAGAGGGCTACTGAACAGAGAAGAAGTAACCATTAATAAAAACAAAGTGCAGATGGTGTCTTGGTCTACCAACCCCATTCGTAAACTGTTCAAAATGTACACCCTACAAATTGCTCAGGCCTCCAGTTCTGAAGTAAATGCACAAAAATCGAAAATCAATGTGCCTGGCAGCTATAAAGAACAAGTGTCTAAGGTGATTAATATGGTTTTCCCCTCAGAATATTTAGGAACGGAAGCCAAACACGCCATTAGTCCGATCATCAAATTTAGGATTATTCTATTCTACGGAATCCTGCCCTCATTGATAGGCTTAAGTACTTGGTTTTTAATCGAAGAGGCTGCTTTCTATTTCCTGCTTGCTTTACCACTTTCATTTATCTTAGGACTATCCTACCACAAAAAGCGCAACTATGAGGTTAACGAAGAGTTGATCAGAAGCAACAGTGGCATTGTGGATACAGAAAGTGTACTGACCCAGATTCATAAAATCCAGGCGGTGAAGGTAAAACAAAGCTGGTATCAACGCAGAAAACAGCTCGCCACCATAAAGCTATATACCGCAGCAGGCGAAATGAGTATCCCTTATATTACCCTTTCAGAAGCATTACAACTGGAGAGCTTCGTGCTTTATAGGATTCAAACCGATAAGAGAGAGTGGATGTAATGTCAAATTCATTTGTGCTTCAGTAGTTTTCAAAACAATGTCATTAGATATAGTAACTAATCAAGATAGGTTCTAGCAACCTGATTCTATATATTCAAAGATGGAGAACACATTGCTCTATGTATTTATCGTTGTAGTTGTTGCTTGCTTGGTAGTGATATGGCGAATGCGTGTATCATTAATAAGGCAGCAAAAATTAACCACATCCTACCAGCTTAAACAAAACGAGAAACGATTTGAGTCACTTGTTGAAAACGGAGCGGACAGTGTTATCATCATCTCACCAGAAGCTAAAACCATTTACGCATCAAGCTCGATTAAAAACATTCTAGGCTATACTCCAGAGGAAGTACTGAACCTTGATATTTGGTCTTTAGTGCACCCCGATGACCAAGCTAGAGCTGGAAAGGCTATTACTGACTGCATGCTAAACCCAGGCATCCCTATTCAAGGCCACATCTCACGCATTAGGCATAAAGATGGCTCTTGGCGATGGATAGAACCAGTAATCACTAATTTGATACACGATCCGGCCATCAATGGTATTGTAGATAATATTAGAGACATTACTGATCGCGTAAAGGCAGAGGAAGAGCTCAAGATAACCAACGATCGTTTTCTTTTGGCCGCTCGAGGATCTAAATTGGGAATTTGGGATCGAGACCTCATAAACAACACTTTAATTTGGGATGATACCATGTATAAGGTTTATGGAGTTTCTAATCTCACTTTTGAGGTAAGTCATGAATCCTGGATATCATTAGTCCACCCAGAAGATCATCAAATGATCGTTAACAATATTGAGAACATCAAGCCTACTGTAAATGAAGTTGATATGGAGTACAGGATTATTCACCCCGACTCCACGGTCAGATACATCAGATCCTTGTCTCTGGTTCAGAGAGATGAAACTGGTAAGGCGATTAGACTTGTAGGTACAAACTTAGACATCACCAATAACAGAGAATACCAGCTTACGCTCGAACAAATCCTGTTTGACATCTCCCATATTATCCGAAAGCCAGTGACCAATATTATGGGGCTTTCTAATTTGATCGATATGGAAAATATGGATGAAGCAACCCTCAAGCAGCTGGCTGTTCACATGAAATCTTCGGTGAAAGAACTAAACGACTTCACCATCCAGCTCACTCACACCTATATAAGCAAGAAGGTATCCTTCGAGCAAGTTTCTAAAAAAGGAAAATAAGGGCATTGCGCTTTTACTTTCGACTGAACAAAACATATAGCCAGTATTCTTACGTTGTAGCATCAAATAAGCACCACCATGACCGAAACTTTACTCATAATTCTAGTTGTGCTATTATTAGTCAATATTGGAATCAGCCTCATCAAGAAACCCAAAGTTGACATTAAGCCTCAGCTAAAACAGGTGGAAGATTTGATGGTGAAATTCGATTCAACCCTTGAAAGAACAGAGAAATCGATCAAAGATGAATTTCAAAGAAACAGAACTGAAACAAACGGGCTGTCAAAAACCAACCGAGAAGAATTAACAAGCAGCCTCAA